>CANHRE010000078.1 GCA_947463095.1 Flavobacteriales bacterium
AATCTTCAGGCAATGATTAAAGCGGGCTTCGACAATATCCTGGTAACGCCCAATGCGAAGATTCATGCTCAATTGACCAGATTAGCCTTTGAAAAATTAGTCAATCCCTTTCAGCCCTTCATCATTGGCCAGAAGAATGTAGCGCCCAGGGCCGCACTTCAGTATGATGTGCCTTTTATTATGTACGGCGAAAACCATGCGGAAGCCCACAATAAGATTGGGGAGAACTACAGCCCGCTGATGAACATTGAACACTTCACCAGAGAACATGAAGAAACGGATCTGTTCTTTGGTGGTGTGCACATCAGTGAATTGCCGAAGCACGGCATAGAAGAACGGGAATTATTCCCCTATAAACCACTGCTGGCAGACCCGGTGCGCAAGGCAGGAATTGAAGTGCACTACTACAGTTTCTACCACAACTGGAGTCCTATGGAAAATTACTACTACGCCAAGGAGCACAGTGAATTTGAAAGCAATCCCGACGGTCGCAGTGAAGGCACCTACTCTAAGTTTTCCAGCCTCGACGACCGTATTGATGGTCAGCACTACTACACCATGTTTATTAAATTTGGTCAGGGCCGCGCCATGAACGATGCCTGCCGAGATATCCGCGATGGATTCATCACAAGAGAAGAAGCGGTGGAACTTGTCAATAAATATGATGGCGAGTTTCCGGCCCGTTACTTCAACGAAGTGTTGAAATACATGGGAATCTCTGAAGAACGTTACTGGGAAGTGATAAATGAAGCGCGCAGCCCCCACCTGTGGGAACAGGTTGATGGTAAATGGACTTTGAAGCACAGAGTCAAATAATAAATATTATTTTAAGTTTTTACATTTATTTTTGTATTTTTACTGGTATAATATACGATGGGTTTAGTCTCTACCTCGGGTTTCTTCAACAGAGGATGTCCGGATCAATTAATTTTATTACTTCAAAAAGAAGGTGATTATGAAATTTTCATAGAAACTGGAACTTTTTATGGTAATACATCCAAATGGGCATCAGCTCACTTTAGTAAGGTAATCACTTTTGAAGCATCTGAAGAAATATTTAAGAAGCTGAGTTTTAAAGATAGCCCCAACGTAATATCGGTTTTTGGTGATTCATCAACCCTGATGGCTGATTACCTAAGTGAGCCTTCCATCATCTATCTCGATGCACATACCAGTACAGAAGAATCTTTTGATTCTAATCCGTTAATAGAGGAATTAAAATTGATTAATCATTCCGGGAATCATCACTGCATAATAGTAGATGATGCTCGCTACTGCACTTCTGCATGGGATTCATTCTCCTATGGAGAACTGGTTGATTTGATTCCACTGCTGGGTGCCCACAATCGATACGTGGTTGTGTTCGATGATATGATGATTGCTGTTCCGAGATCTTTCAAAGAATTGCTGGATGTTTACATCAGGAAGAGAGCATCACGATACTGGAGAACCTATGTTCAGGAACTGGAAGAAAGAGATCATCCCTTTCGCACCGCAGCAAAAAAATGGTTCACACCTTCCGGACTCAGAAGCCAGGCAGGCAAATTCCTTAGAACGTACTTCCGTAAGAGCCGTATCTAGTACTTTTGCCGATGCATGGCTCTGAAAAGAATTATCGCAAGGCTTGACATCAAGCAGGAACGCCTGATAAAAGGCATGCATCTTGAAGGTTGGCGCTTTCTTCAGGATCCCCCTCAAAAGTTTTGTGCAGAATACTACCGTCAAGGTGTCGATGAAATCATTTATGTTGATGTGGTTGCCAGTTTGTACGGCCGCGAAAAGCTTACGGAAATAGTAAAGCAAACTACAGACCATGTTTTTGTACCCATCACTGCAGGCGGCGGCGTGCGATCTCTTGATGATGCTACCGATTTATTGCGCTCTGGCGCCGATAAGGTGGCTGTGTGCACCGGGGCTATAAAGGAACCTCAGCTGATCACTGAAATCAGCCGCAGGTATGGGGCCCAGTGTTGTGTGGTGAGCATTCAGGCCAAGAAGAATGGAAACCAATGGGATGCCTATTACGACATAGGACGTGAGAATAGTGGCCGTTCTGTGTTGGACTGGGCTCTGGAAGCCGTTGCGCTAGGTGCAGGTGAAATACTCCTTACCAGCATTGACAGGGAAGGTACACGAAAGGGATTTGACCTGGACCTAATAGAGCAGATAAGCAGCAGGGTGCAGGTTCCGGTGATTGCCAGCGGCGGGCTTGGTACACCTGGACACGCAGCTCAGGCCTTTCAGGCTGGCGCCGACGCGGTTGCTGTGGCCTATGCCTTACACTATGGTTTGTGCTCTGTGGGTGACATAAAAGAATATTGCAGGAATGCAGGAATACCTTTGCGGTAATATTCTGGATGATTTCCCTTATGGCTCAGAAAATCGGAATTATTGATTACGGCCTCAGCAACCTGCTGAGCATTTATCGCGCCATGAAACATGTTGGCGCAGAAACTACGGTTGTTTCAGACCCCTCAGAAATTGAAAACCTGGACAAAGTAGTGCTTCCCGGCGTGGGCGCCTTCCCGGATGGGATGAAGCTCTTGAAGCAACGCGGGATGATTGAGCCGCTCAGGCTGCACGCGGCCCAGGGTAAACCTTTTTTGGGCATTTGTCTGGGCATGCAAATGATGTTGGGTACAGGCTTTGAAATGGAGGAAACACAAGGTTTGAACCTGATACCAGGTAAAGTGATTCCCCTTCCGGCCATCGATTCTTCCGGAGTTGCCAGCCGCATTCCGCATGTGGGCTGGGAGTTCATCAGGGAGCCACGTCCCGGAGCCTGGTACAATACGCCGCTAGCAGGTAATGCAGGCCATCAGCCCTATTATTTCGTACACAGTTATTTTGCCATGCCCGACAACCCAGATCATGTATGGGCAGAGGCCGATTTTGGAACTCTATCCTTTGCCGCCGCAGTGCGTAACGGCGTCATCTTTGGTACTCAGTTCCATCCTGAGAAAAGCGGCGAGCAGGGACTGGAACTGCTGCATCAGTTTGTTCAACAGTAGTAAACATGTTGCCGTTGCATCCTGATGGATACCATGGTTGACAGATGTATAAATTCTAAAAAAAACAATGCCTTGAAAGTCTTTGTAAGCGATATATATGATGAGCAGGCCGCTCAGAAACTAAAGTCCATGCAGGCCGATGCCCTGCTGTGCAATCAACTGAAGGCTTCTGCTCCCATCGGCCTGGAGATCCTGGATGCCAACAGCGAACGTATTGCCGGCACCTGGGAAGCTTGGAACAGTAACGAGCCGGTTGTTGCTTCCTTGCTTAAAAAAGTACCTGCCCTTCGTTACCATAAAGGCATCGACCTGTTGCCTGCTCTGCTGAAAACGGTGCTTTGGGCGAACCGCAAATACGGCTATCTGCAGGCCTGGCTCAGAAATCATACCGACGCAAAGCCGCTGGTACAACCTGATTTGTATCCCATCAGTCGCGGAAAGCTGAGCATTAAATACCTGAACATGTGGCTGCAGTCCAGGCGCAGCGAAGCGTCTTCAACCATTTCACCCCTGCCGGAAGGCGCTGTCGTAGCCATGATGGTTGAGGATATGTTCGAGTGGAACATATTACTCCCGGTGGCTCGTGAACTGGGGGCTGGCAGGGTGTGCTGGGTGCTTCCGCCAAAGGCCAAGTTCAGCAATGAAGAGCTGGCTGCCATCAAAACGGACTGGCAAATATGGAAGGCTCCGCCGGCACCTGCGCTGGTACTGCCATGGATTCCACTATATCGCCTGAATAAATCTGAATTGTTTTGTCTGAATGCATGGCTCAACGACCTGCGTCAAATTTCAGATTGCCTGTTCTGGGGTGAACAGTTGTTTGCTTCCAACATACAGGTATTGGTTGGACTGGCTCAGGAAAATACCCATGTAGGCCATATCCTTTGTGCCCTGGCCGCCAGGCATGGAAAAAGAACGGTAAACACCATGAACGGCATTAAATCTGCCGAAGCCATCAGTGCTGGAACGTCTTTCGATGCCTGGCTTGTTTGGGATGAAGCCATGAAACACCTCCTGCATGAACAGGTGCATGTTCCCGAGGCACAACTGGTGGTGGCTGGCAGCCTCCAACAGGATGCCCTGGCCAATCCAGAATATTCCGGAACGCTCCCTATTTCTGAGTCCGAATGTGCCCAAAGGCTCATCATCAGCGTGGTTTCAGCTAAAGACCTGCGCATCGACAAGGTAGAAGCCCTGGACACCCTGTATCAATGGGCTTCAGATCATCCGGACTGTGTTGTTCTATATCGCCCGCATCCTCTGGAAACCGAGGAGTATCGCTACCTGCCAGTCCATCCGAAGTTCCGCTTTGAACTCATACAACCACGTATGGCGGAACATAAACAATCCCTGAAAGATCAGTTGTTGCTGAGCGATCTGGTGATCAACTTCGGCAGCACCGTAAGTATTGAGGCGCAGTGGATGGGAACGCCCTGCATCACCTATGAAAAAAAGCCGCTGAGTGATTTGTATTGTGTAGATGGTAAAACCTTGCTGCATCTGTCAGGAAAGGAAGCTCTAAAGGAAGTCCTGAATTCGCTGAAAAAGAAAACACCGCGCAGCAACAAGAGTGCGGATACAGGTTCTGTGGCGGCCGCCTATGCCCGCATTATCCAGTCTTATGTCAGGGTATAAGGCCGTGGTGAAAGGATGTAACTTGGAGCCTCTGTACCTTGCTGTCAGGAAATGTTTTAATTTCCCCGCCGAGAAAGCTGTTGAGGCATGAGCATCTGCATCATTGATTACGGCCTGGGGAATCTGGCTTCTATACGCAACATGATTCGCAAGGCGGGTGGGAAAAGTGAAATTTCATCAGACCCGACGGTGATAGCTGCTGCAGAAAAGTTAATTCTGCCCGGCGTGGGTCATTTCGCTGCCGGTATGGAGAACATCCTCAAGTCGGGTTTGCTACCCGTGTTACATGAGGCGGTGCTGGAGCGTAAAACGCCCATCCTTGGTATTTGTCTGGGCATGCAGCTCATGGCAGGGCACAGTGAAGAAGGCGATGTGGCAGGCCTTGGTTGGTTTGATGCCGACATCATCCGCTTCCGCCAGGAAGATATGGGCAACCTGAAAGTGCCTCATATGGGATGGAATGAGGTGAAGCCCGCTAAGGCTCATGCGCTGTTTCCCAACGTGGATGAACCGGAGCGGTTTTATTTCGTTCATTCCTACCACATCCGCTGCAACAATCCTGAGGATGTGCTGGCAACTGCGCATTACGGCTATGACTTTACCTGCGCCGTGAGCCGTAAAAACATTGCCGGCATGCAGTTTCACCCTGAAAAAAGCCATCGTTTTGGCATGGGTATGATGGAGCGTTTTATACAATGGCAGCCATGAGAAGAATCAGGGTTATTCCGGTTTTGGGCATCGACAGGGGCAGGCTGGTGAAAACCGTCGGGTTTAAGCATCCGAAGTACATCGGCGATCCGCTCAATGCCATTAAGATTTTTAATGATAAGGAAGTTGATGAGTTGGCTATTGTGGATATCCGAGCTGCCCTCAACGGCACGGAGCCTGATTATGAGTTAATTGCCGATATGGCCGGTGAGTGTTTTATGCCCCTGGCTTACGGAGGTGGTATTCGCCATGCAGATCAGGCAAAGCGCATCTTCGACCTGGGAGTGGAAAAGGTAATCATGAACAGCGCCTTTCTGGAACAACCGGAACTGGTTACAGGGCTGGCGTCCAACTATGGCGCGCAGAGCATTGTGGTTTGTTTGGATGTTGACCGCAACATGTTTGGAAAGTGGCGTGTAAAGGGGGTATCAGGAAGCCGAAAATACGAATGGACCCCTGAGGAAGCTGCTGTGATGGCGGAAGAAGCTGGCGCCGGTGAACTGCTGCTGCACGCCATCTATAAGGATGGCAGCCTGTCCGGTTATGACTTTGACCTCATTCGTTCTGTTTCAGGCCGTTTGAATATTCCCCTGGTAGCCCTTGGCGGCGCCAGAGGTACTTCCGATATGCTGCAGGCTGTTCAGTCGGGTGCCAGCGCAGTGGCAGCCTCGTCCACCTTTGTGTATAACAGGAACGATACGCGTTCCATCCTCATCAACTACCCCAATCAGAAAACGCTGACCGAAGAAGTTTTTCGCCATTTGTAATATCCGAACGCGCTCAGGATTCGTAGCGCGCCGCTGTTTCCAAAGCATCCTGCCTGATTTTTTGTGCCAGCCATTCCGGTTTCAGCACGCACACACCCGGCCCATAACCACGTATCAGCATCTTCAGCTCGTAACTTGGATGCAGAATGAGGGATAGGTGCAGTCCATGCTCGTTATGGCTGATCACTTCCTGTGAATGGTGGATCTTATTCGATAGGATATAATGGGCATCTTTCCGGGAAAATAACAACTCCACCTGTACGGGTATTTCGTCATCCACCACCGTTATCCCCAGTGCATAGCGGAAATACTGTTCAGCATCAAAATCTTCATGAAACGATTCCCGGCTCAGCACATGGCAAAAACTGATGCGGTCCAGCCCGTAAATGCGCACCAGGTTGTTGTCTTCCCTGCGCGCTACCAAATACCAGCGGTTCTTGTACTCGCGCAGCAAATAGGGACGTATTACATAAGCGGCGCTTTCTTCCTGGCCGAACTTGCAGTAACGAAATCGCAGTTTTTGCTTATTCAGGATGGCGTTGAACAACTGTTCAAAATGCTCCATCCCGGAAGCATCAGGAGGTGTTTCCATCTGCACCACATGAGGGTATTCGTACTTCCCCGTCTTGCTGCCAACCATCACCACCCGCTTCAGCTGCTCCAGCGGCTGCTGAAGTTCCTTCAGGTTGGGCATGCCGGAAAGTTGATGGATGGCAACCATCAGGATGTTGAGGTGCTCATCCTTAATATTCAGGCCGCGGATGGAATAATGTTCATCTTCATATACATATCCGCTTTTGTGCCTGTCGTAAATGATGGGCGCGAAGTAACCCAGTTCCTCGCTCTCCTGCATGTCGCGGATATCCTGTGCCAGCGTACGTTCGCTAATTCGTATGCCCAGTTTTCGCTGAACCAGGTGAAGCAGTTCCAGCTTGCCCGGAGGTGCGATGCGCCGGTCGCACAAGATTTCGTCAATAATATAATAACGACTTAAGGCATTCTTGGTACGTGGCATGAAAAAGATGATATAAGCGTGCAAACAAAAATACCAAACCCCTGTCCGCTTTCAAGGTGATGTGGATGAATTGAACAGGGTAGAAGGCCTGATTCCAGCAGTTTTCCGTTTTTTTCTAATTGAATATCAAGCAGATAAGTTATCCCCGTATTCAATGCAGATAGGCTGCATCTTGAGTCCGCAATTTTGTATCGTGATGAACGCAAAAAACGCTGACCGCCCTGCGCTGGCTACTTTTTTGAAGGAGTGCTATCAGTTGATTATTGCTTCGGCTTACGACGATAAGCCTATCATGAAACATGAACTACAGGATGAGTTCTGCAAGGTTTTGAAGTTCACACCGCTGGAACTTATGATTCTGGCTGCTACCTATCATTATACCCGTGAGGGGCGGTGCATTACCGTTCGCGCCCTGGCCGAACTGGTCAATAAATCTGCCGACTTCGACGAAGTTGACAGCACCGTGGATGGCCTGCTGCGTCTGGGTGTTCTGGATCATAACCGCGGGCGCAACCGCGTCACCGATGATGCTGAATATGGACCCATGGTGAAAAGGAAGGTGATGAACCACATCCGCAAAAACGAAGAGGCAGAATTGGCTTCCATCAAACCCGTAGGCCTTACTGGTGTATTGGAATACGCGCGCCAAAAGCTTTTTGACCACGATATGTTAAGCCTGCAGGAAGCGATGGATGAAATCAACTATCTGAAGATGCTCAATCCTGAACTGACCATCTTCAGGGATAAAGAGGCCCATCTGGATTCGGTAGAAGAGTACATCATCCTGGCCATTTGTGCCGGCTACTATACGGAGCAGGCGGCGGTGCCCATCACCTATTTCCGTCGCTACCTGCAATACTGCAGGGCAGAAATAAGCATGGTGCTGCATGAAATACAATCCGGTTTGTGGGGGCCCATGAAGCGCGGCTTTATTGTCATCAAGGGAGAACAGTTTATGGATGAAGAGTTCAGTCTTGAACTCACCCCGGAAGGCATAAGCCACTTTATGCCCGAGCTCCCCGACCAGTTCAAAAAGCGCCGACAGGCCCTGATGAATAACCATAAGCTGCCTAAGGGTACTTTGCTTCCCGATCAAATCAATAAGGTTAAGCTGCTGTTTGACGATGAAATGCTGCCCGTTGTCAATGACCTGCGCGCCCTGGTGAAGCCTACATTCTTTAAAGAATACAAGAAATCGCTGGCGCCTGCCGACAGGATGCGCGGTATCACCGTGCTGCTCCACGGGCATCCGGGTACAGGTAAAACAGAACTGGCACTGCAGCTGGCGCGGGAAAGCAAAAGGCCGCTGATAGAAGTGAATATTGCCAACATTTTATCTAAGTGGGTAGGAGAGAGCGAGCAAAATACCCGCAAGCTGTTCCGTGATTACGACCGATTGATGGATCAGCAGGGTAGGGAACCCATTCTGTTCCTGAACGAATGCGATGGATTGCTCAGCCGCCGCATGGAGGTGAATCATTCCGTAGATCAGATGAACAATGCCATGCAGAACATCGTGCTGGATGAATTGGAGCGTTTCCGTGGCATCCTGCTGGCCACCACCAACATGACCCGCAACCTGGATGCGGCCTTCGAACGCCGTTTCCTGTACAAAGTGTTTTTCCGAAAGCCCTCGCATGGATTGCTGGTCCGCCTGTGGAAGCTGAGCATCCCGCGAATGCACGACGCAGACGCCGCCATGCTGGCCGAGCGTTTCCCCTATACGCCGGGTGAGATGCGCAACGTGGCGCGCAAGGTGAAGCTCAGGCATCTGCTGGGCAATGGTAAGGGTTATCTGGATACGGTGATTGCCTTATGCCAGGAAGAGCGCTGGACAGGTTCTAATGAAAAACCCCTCGGCTTTAAACACGCCGTTTAAGAGTTTGGATAAGGTCTAGGCCCTCTGTCCTAAAGACGCCATTTCTTTTTGTTTATGCTGTGTTAAAGTGACCGCCTCTCCGGAAACGGAGGGGCGGTTTTTTTCATCTGGGCGAAATGTTCTTCTCACCTCCAGATGGAATTCCTCATCCCTCTCTCTTTATTACCTTTGCCTTTATGCGTGGTTTCTTGTTGCATGTGCTTCCGCTCGCAGCGGCCTTGTTCTCCGCCTCTTCTTCGCTGGCACAGAAAGCCGATCCGGCCCGCTGGATGGAGTACATGCGCGAGCCGAATGCCAACTACTTCAAAGTGAAAAGGGCGTTCGATGCGTACTGGAAAGACAGCATCCCCGAACGCGGTCACGGCTATAAAGCTTTTAAACGTTGGGAATGGCATGTGTGGAATGCTGTGGACAGCCAGGGCTTCGTGCGCTGGCCGGAAGGCCGATTGCAGGAGCTGGTGAACACCGTCAATGACATGGAAACCCATGCCGCACCTTGTCCTGCAAATGGCCGCTGGCAGCCCGTGGGGCCTGTGAATCATCCCTGGAACCAGAGCGGTCAGCCCACGGGTATAGGGCGCATCAACGGCATCGCCTTCCACCCGAAAGATTCCAATACCTTCTTCGCCTGCGCACCGCAGGGCGGCGTATGGAAAACCACCGACCACGGTAAAACCTGGCAACATCTGTTTCGCTCTGAATCAGGATTCAACACCATTGGGGCCAGTTGCATGGCCATCAGTCCCAACAACCCCGACACCATGTACGTAGGCACCGGCGACCGCGATGCAGGCGATGCCCCCGGCTACGGTGTGCTGGCCAGCTGGAACGGAGGGAAGAACTGGGTGCTGCGCAACAGCGGCATGGGCAATGTGCTGGTGGGCCGCATCGTGATGCACCCCCGCAATGCAGCCATCCT
>CANHRE010000079.1 GCA_947463095.1 Flavobacteriales bacterium
CGTTTTTCTGGCGGCGACGACCGTCCACCGTTCAAGCGCAACAACACGGATAGACCGGGAACGAACCGTTTTTCTGGCGGCGACGACCGTCCACCGTTCAAGCGCAACAACACGGATAGACCGGGTACGAACCGTTTTTCTGGCGGCGACGACCGACCACCGTTCAAGCGGAGCAACACGGAACGGCCTGACAACAAGCGATTTTCAGGAACAGAAGGCGGTAAATCAGAATTTCGTTCCCGTGCATCAAAACCCAAGGGTGACTATTCCAGTCGTGAATATAAACCCAGGCCAGATAAGTTTAACAAGGAAGAACATAAACGTGGCCGCAAGGAAATGCAGCAAGCGCCTCCGGCGAACTTTAAAGGCCGTGGAAAGCAGTTACGTGAAACATCGGGAATGCTGGAAAAAGGCGCCAGCTTGGCCGTTGAGGAAGTACGTTTGAACCGTTACATTGCCATGAGCGGTTCTTACAGCCGCCGGGAGGCAGATGCCTTTATTACTGAAGGACGTGTGAACGTTAATGGTGTAGTGGTTAATGAACTGGGCTCCAAAGTCCAACCCGGCGATGTTGTGAAGCTTGACGGCCAGCGTATAGCCGCTCAGAAGCCGGTTTACATTCTTTTAAATAAACCCAAAGGCTATGTAACCACAACGGATGATCCCGAAGGCCGTCAAACCGTGATGGATTTGATACAGCTTCCCGCCGCGGACAATCTGTTTCCTGTAGGCCGCCTGGACCGAAACACAACGGGTGTGCTGCTCATTACCAACGATGGGGACCTGGCGCAGAAAATTATGCATCCATCTTTCAACATCAAGAAAATTTATCGTGTTAAACTGGATCGCAAACCATCCAGAGAACATATGATGGATTGGATTGCCGGTGTTCAACTTGAAGATGGGAGAATGAGTTTTGAGCAGGTTGGTTTTGTAGAAAAAGAAGAACCAACCGTGCTTGGTGTAGAGATACACAGTGGCAGAAACAGGGTAGTACGCCGCATGTTTGAACATTTTGGATACGAGGTGAAAAGCCTTGACCGCGTGCTGCTGGGCGAGTTTGATAAACTTAATCTGGGCCGCGGGCGCTGGCGTTTCCTGAACGATAAGGAAATGCGCTACGTGATGAAAATAAAAGCACGAAAACAAAAATCTGCCTCGAAATACTAATCTCAATAATGATATGTCCAAACCCATTGAGCCAAGCTCCAGTAAGGGTGTGGGTGTTGATGGGTGCAAGGCTGGCTGGATTGCTGTAGACCGAAACGGAGCATGGCTTATTGCTTCCGGTATTTACGAAGTTTTAACGACGTTCGATCAAAACGACCTTTTGGTTGACATGCCTGTAGGTTTGAGTGGAGAAGGGGTATTCAGAACGGTTGAAACTCAGGCAAGACCTTTGTTGGGCAGCCGTTCGTCAACATTATTTACTCCACCTTGCCGCCAGGCCGTGCATGCGCACAGTTATGAAGAGGCCAATCGAATAAACCGGGTAATTCTAGGAAAAGGAATCAGCATCCAATGTTGGAATATTGTACCGCGAATTCGTGAACTCGATGCCTTGTTACACGATGCTCCGGTATTCAGGAACCGAATTTTTGAGGCACATCCGGAACTTTGCTTTGTGCTGCTCAACAACAACAAGCCGCTGCAATTTTCGAAGAAGCTTCCGGAAGGACGCAAGGAGCGGTTGGATATTCTGATGCGTCAAAGTCCGGAAGTAGAGCAGTATTTCTTAGATGGAATGAAGGAAATCCCCAGGAAGCACGCAGCACCAGACGATTTGCTGGACGCATTGTGCCTTTCTGTTGTAGCAAATGGCAGCAATACATACTTAAACCCCTTAACCACAGATGCAGATGGTATATCCATAAACCTCCGCATTCCCTCATAGGAAAGGGAATCTTTGTTACTTGATATTCTTTTTTCTTATTATATTTCTCATCTAGTTTATTATGAACAAATACAGAATCGGAATTTCAATGGCAGGAGCTGTTTCTGCAGGAGCTTATACTGCCGGTGTGCTCACGGAACTTATGGAAACGTTGGAAGCCTGGTACAATGCCAAAGAGCAGGGTTTGGACGTTTTGGCTGCAGATGGTTCGAAAATACATTTTGATGCGGCGGAGATTCCTACCCATATGGTGGAAATTCAAGCCTTCTCGGGAGCCTCTGCCGGAGGCATGTGCGCCGCCTTATTTGCCTTTTGCCTCGGTCGAGGCGGGCTTGAAACCATGTATAAGTCTTGGGTAAAAGATATTGATATGGCGCCGATGCTTGACACATCCGACATTCCAGGCGATGGTTCATCGCTGTATGCGCTTCTTAACACAGCTTCCATTGATAAAATTGCCCATGCTGCTGCGGACTTTGCCTATAATCCAGCCATGAAATGGCCTGCATACCTATCCGATAACATAGACCTGTACCTCACCCTCACCAACTTGGAAGGTATTCCTTACGGAATGAACTACAATAATCTTCCTGGTTCGTTGAATCAGGGTGTGATGAGCCACGCTGATTATTCTCGTTTCCGCCTCGTTAAACCAGGCTACACGGGAACCATTGAGGAAGATGCCATGAAGCTGGACCCATCAGAAAAAAAACGTGGAACAGCACATGATTACTGGTCTGAACTTAGGGACAATGCGCCGGCTACAGGTGCGTTCCCTTTTGGATTAAAGGCCAGAAAGCTGCGCAGAAATAAAAAACAGTACGAGTTCAGAGAATGGTACTTCCCGATTCTATTCGAACAAGGAGTACCAAAGCCTCACTACATTAAACCCGGTTGGGCAGCGGCTACACCAGATGCGTTTGACCTGGAGTTTTCCGATGGTGGCGTTCTGAACAATGAGCCCTTCGAACTGGTGCGCCGACGCCTGGCCCTGAATGTGGGTAAGTGGCGTAACGAAACCGCCGCCGATAAAGCCGATGGCAGCGTAATCATGGTAGATCCATTCCCTACCGAACCGCCAAAAACAACCGGTACCGCATTTGAGGATGTTCCCGCCATACAGTCCCTCGCCGGACCCCTGTTTGGCGCCATGCGTAACCAATCTATGTTTGATCAGGAATTGTTTCAGGCAGCATTGAATAAGGATATCTATTCACGATACCTTATTTCACCGGTACGCAAAGATGCCGGCGGAGCATATGAGAAAACACCGCTCGCTTCTTCCTCGTTAATGGCATTCGGTGGATTTATTCATGAACAATTCAGGGAACACGATTTTCAATTGGGCCGATTCAATTGCCAGCGTTTCTTGAGGAATCACTACAATCTACCCTTGGCCAACCCGCTGGTTTCCTATGCCGCCGATGCCTCTTTATTGGATCGATACAAAAAAGCCGGATGGGTACAGGAGCGCGATGGTGAATGGACTATGGTGATTATACCCTCTGAGGGTATCATGTCTAAACACAATCAGCCAGCATGGCCAAATATTCCCAAAACACATACGGATGCTTTGCGCTCATTGGCCTACAAGCGTTTTGTTCGCATCAGACAACATTATGTGAAGGGTTTTGCCACAAACAGAATAGTTGAATCAGCCATCAATCTGGGATTATCTGTCAAATTCGGAGAAAAGTGGTTTTCCGGCCAGTGGGCAAAAGCCGTGGAGAAACCGCTCTCTGAGGCCGGATTACTGCGGTAAACAGCGTCTGTTTACTCCTCAGGTTTTATCCTGACATATTTCTGTCAGAACGCCATTGGTGCTTTTGGGGTGTAAAAAGGCAATGCGCTTGTTGTCGGCACCGTCTTTGGGCGCAGCATTAATCCATTCGAAACCGGCCTTTCGTAGTGCTTCCATACGTTCCTCGGCGCTATCCACGTCGAAAGCCAGATGGTGAATACCCTCGCCACGTTTTTCAATAAATTTTGCGATGGCACTATCTTCCCTTGTGGCGGCCAGCAACTCGATTTTCACGTTGCCCACCAGAAAGAATGAGGTAGCAACACCCTCGCTTTCCACCGTTTCTCTTTTGTAAGGTTCGGTGTCCAATAAAAGCTTGAACAATTGTTCCGAAGCGTCAAGATTTTTCACAGCAATTCCGATATGTTCGAGTTTATTCATGGCAGGTTGGGAATATCAAAAAATTTCAGCATTAGGGCTACCACGGGAATAACAAACACCATGGCGTCCAGCCGGTCAAGAATCCCGCCATGTCCAGGTATCACATTACCGGAATCTTTCACGCCTAAGTTTCGCTTCAACAGGCTTTCCGTGAGGTCACCGAGCGTTCCGGCTACATGCACTGCCGGGGCCATAAGGTACACGAAGCGCAGATCCATGTCGCGGAAATGCACATATACCCATGCTATCAGCACGGTGCCAGTCAGCCCGCTGAAAAAACCTTCCCAGGTTTTTCCGGGGGAAATACGTTCGAACAGTTTATGTTTTCCAAAAGCTTTGCCGCCGAGATAGGCGAATGTGTCGCTGCTCCAGGTAAGGATAAACACATAAAGCACCAGTACTTCAGTCCATTTGGCGAGCGTGCTGAGGGGCCATACGATGTACATCAGGCTAAGGGCAAATACGCCGGCATCGCGCAACATGTCGCGTGTGCGAGCGGTGAACAGAATTATCAAGAATACGATGAGGTAGCTGAAGCGGTCAGGCCCGTTTTCCCAGAACAAAAGGAATTGCTTCAGTACTGTGCTGCCTGCGGCACCGTTTGGTTCCACGTGCATCCATTCTGATAGGGCATTCACCGCGAAATGGGGCAGCGCCAGCGCCACCAGCACCCACCGGAAGAAGTTTGTGCGCTCGGGCATAGCCAGTCCGTAGAGCTCTTTCAGGCATAGCACCGCCAGCAGGAGGCAGAGCAATAGAAACCACCATCCGCCAGCCAACGCTGCCGCGGTGAGCAAACCCACGTAAACGGTGCCAAATAAGGCACGTTGGCTAAAATTACTCAGGGCCATAGGGCTTCAGTATCTGCCTCCACACGTTTTGAGCGTATCCAAAATAACAACAAGAGCATCAATAACAAAGAAGCTGCAAAAATCATGGGTGGGGCCTGATAATCTTCGCGCAGCACAGCCACTTCCGGGTGTTGGTCTGATAGCTGATGAAACAGCACGGTACTGGCATTATTCAGAAAGTGCACCATAACAGAAGCCCAAAGGCTGCGGGTCCAAACAAACAGGTAACCTAAAACCAAACCCATAAAGAGGATGGGGATGAACTGAGTGACGGAGAAATGCAGGATGGTGAATAAGAGGGCGCTGATCCATATGCCGGCGGCTTTGTTTTTGGTCCAATCGGAAAAGAATGGCAATAGTAAGCCCCGGAAGAACACCTCTTCACAAACAGCCGGGATGAGGGCCAGTGTAAAAACCAGAATCAACGCATCCCAGAAATTGAAGCTATGAAGCAGTACATTGAGCATTGCGTCCCGATGTTGCTGGAGTTCATTCAGATTCCCCAACTGTTCTATTCCCGGAAGCCGGCGGTTGAAGTCTGCCAGGCCGGAAATCACGAAGATGGCAGGGATTATCAGGAGCACCAGCCCAGGTATAATTCGTGGTTTAAGTCTTCCGGAAAACCCCAGCGTGGGCAAGATGGGTTTTCTGTAGAAGCCCACGAATACAATGGCCGTAATGAGAAATGAACCAACATTGTTAAATGATTGCACCCACCTTTGGGTGTATACACCTTCGGTGCTGAGCTGAGGATGGTTAACCAAACCAATCACTTCGGCGTAGCTTAACCCATATAATTTTCCGCTCAAGGCGATGCCTAAAAATCCAAAAACAGCCTGACTAAGCAGAAAAACACCAGCCAACATAAAAAGCCGGGATAAAAACAGCAGGGTATTTCCCAAACGATCATTCATAGGTAAGGTGAATAGTACCTTTGTAACGGGCAAAGTTGGTGAAAATAGGCGACATAGAATTAGGGGAATTTCCATTATTGCTGGCACCTATGGAAGACGTAAGCGACCCGCCGTTTCGCTTTGTATGCAAGCAACAAGGGGCTGACCTGATGTATACCGAGTTCATCAGCAGTGAGGGCCTGATTCGCGACGCCATCAAAAGCAGGCAAAAACTGGATATTTTTGACTACGAACGACCCATAGGAATTCAGATCTTTGGAGGTGATGAAGAAGCGATGGGTATGGCTGCCTCCATTGTTGATGCTACAAACCCCGACCTGGTGGACATCAATTATGGTTGCCCGGTGAAAAAAGTAGTGTGTAAAGGTGCCGGTGCTGGAGTGCTTAGGGATATAGACCTTATGGTTCGCCTTACACGTGCTGTGGTGCGCAGAACCAACAAGCCGGTAACTGTAAAAACCCGCCTTGGATGGGATGAACAATCCAAGAACATCCTGGAGGTTGCTGAACGTTTGCAGGATGAAGGCATTGCAGCCCTGAGCATCCACGGCAGAACCAGAGCACAACTGTACAAGGGAGAAGCCGACTGGACCCTCATTGCAGCGGTAAAAAACAACCCACGCATGCAAATCCCTATTTTCGGAAACGGCGATATAGACACGCCGCAAAAAGCTTTGGAATACAAAAATCGCTACGGAGTAGATGGTGTGATGATTGGCCGTGCAGCCATTGGTTATCCCTGGGTTTTCAGGGAAATAAAACACTACCTGCAAACAGGCAATACACTACCCGCTCCGACTTTTTCTGAGCGTTTGGCGGCCTGTCGCACCCATTTGCTGAAAAGTATAGAGTGGAAAGGGGCGAAAGTTGGTGTCATTGAAATGCGCCGACATTATGCCAACTATTTCAAAGGTATTCCGGACTTCAAGGAGTTTCGGAATAAGTTGGTTATGGCGCAGGAGCCAGAAGCGTTGTTTGGTTTGCTGGAACTGCTTGAAACCCGTTTTGAGGCGGTGGAACTACACTAGAAATCAATGAATCCAGAACCCATCGCCTGGCCGCAAACCACATAAATCCAACCAGGGAAAAAGAGGCAATTGTTTTTTGGGTTAATTTCACCCCATCAAATAAGTCCTGACGATATGGAAATCACCCCGCCATTCAACCTGATGCAGTGGATTGAGGAAAACCGACACCTGCTGAAACCTCCGGTAGCCAACAAAAATATTTATCCGATGGGTAAAGATTATATTGTAATGGTTGTTGGAGGCCCCAATGCTCGTAAAGACTTCCACTACAACGAGACAGAAGAACTGTTTTATCAGTTGGAAGGCAGCATCAATGTTAAAATCCAGCTGGACGGCAAAGCCGTAGATGTGCCAATTCATGCCGGCGAAATGTTTCTGTTGCCCGGCGGAGTGCCCCATTCTCCCGGACGCAGCGAGGGAAGTATTGGTGTTGTAGTAGAACGCGTTCGGGCAGGCAAAGGATTCAAAGATGGATTGTTGTGGTTTTGTGAACATTGCAACAATAAACTCTATGAAACGTATTTCGAGTTGCAGAACATCGAACAGGATTTCCTGCCTCATTTCAAACACTACTACAACAGCGAAAGCCTGCGTACCTGCACTTCCTGCGGTCATGTAATGGAACGTGATCCACGCTTTGTGAACAAAGACTAAACAAATGGAGCAGTTCAACAAGTCGGAAATTGAGCGCATGCGCAATCGCGTGCAGGCCATAAGAGGTTTTTATACGCACCTGATCATTTACATGCTTGTAAACCTGTTGCTCGTGCTTATTAACCTGCTGAGTACGCCCGATGTTTACTGGTTTTACTGGACAACCATGGGTTGGGGCATCGGTATTGCAAGCCATTGGTGGGGTGTATTTGGTTCCAGGGTTTTCTTTAGCCGGGATTGGGAAGAGAAAAAAATAAGAGAACTGCTGAATAAGGAACGTGAGAAAGGGCAGGAGCACTAAGAATGCAGCAGCGCATATTTACCATAGACATACATACCCACATCATCCCGGAGCATCTGCCACGCTGGCGGGAGCAATTCGGTTACGGCGAATTTGTATGGCTACAACACCACAAGCCTTGTTGTGCACGGATGATGGTGGACGACACTTTTTTTCGCGAAATAGACCACAACTGCTGGGATGGTAGCATTCGACTACAGGAATGTGATGCTTTTCCCTATCCCGTAGATGTACAGGTAATCAGCACCATCCCCGTGATGTTCAGTTATTGGGCCGAACCAAAGGATACGCTGGAAATAAGCAAATACCTGAACGACCATATCGCCGAGGTAGTAGCAAGAAATCCGCGCCGGTTTGTGGGTTTGGGAACCTTGCCCATGCAGCATACCGATCTGGCCATTCAGGAGTTGCAGCGTTGCAAGGCATTGGGCTTGCGAGGCATTCAGATAGGTAGCCATATCAACAACTGGAACCTGAATCAACCGGAACTGTTTCCCATCTTCGAAGCAATGCAGGATTTGGATATGAGCCTGTTTGTACACCCCTGGTGGTGGATGGCTAAAGCGAAAATGCCCAACTACTGGCTGCCTTGGCTTGTGGGTATGCCCGCTGAAACAAGCCTTGCCATTTGCTCCATGATTTTCGGTGGTGTGCTCGAGCGCCTGCCCAATTTACGGGTGGCCTTTGCGCACGGCGGTGGATCTTTCCCCGGCACCATCGGCAGGATTGAACATGGCTGGCGTGCGCGTCCAGATCTGGTTGCCGTGGACAATCCCCATAATCCCAGACATTACCTGGGTAAGTTTTGGCTGGACAGCCTGGTGCATGAGCCGCGTATGCTGGAATACATCATGGAACTGATGGGTCCTAAACGCATTTGCCTAGGCACCGATTATCCGTTCCCTTTGGGTGAAGATATACCCGGCGAGTTGATCCATGGATTGAATATTGATGCGGAAGTAAAAGCCGATATACTTCACCGAAGTGCTTTAGAATGGCTGAATATGCCCATAAGTGCTTTTCGTTGATGGAGCGCTGTACCTCCGGTGCCGCAGCATTATAACCACCTCCTCAGCTCGTTGCAACAAAAATTGTATTACTATAACAGGGTTATAAATTATTTTAATGCGCGTCATAATTGGTACCAATCTAAAAAAATATGATATAAAACAGTGCTCAACCAACTACAATTTTTATTAAATAACCTATTATTGATGAATTATTCTTATGGGATTTTTAACAGGGTTAATTTGTACAGTGTCTTTTTCCTTTGGCTTCTATCAAAAAAGATCCGAATATCGCGTCGTTTTGGAATTCTATGAACAATTCTGGCAAAGAGATTCCGCGTACATCATTTTGTTTTTTTGCATTACCGTAGGTTCCTCACTTTATGTGCGTTACTTACTGGGAAAAAGACACAAAAAACATCAAACAGATATTGAGCGGGTTAGAGTAGAAAAGGAATTGCAGCGCTCTCAACTTCAGGCCCTTAAAGTGCAGATGAATCCTCATTTTATGTTCAATGCCTTAAACTGCATCCAGGAGTTCATCTTGATGAATGAAAAGACTCAGGCTATGCGTTATTTAGGAAAATTCAGTGATCTGATGCGCATGACACTGGATATGAGTGAAGAAGAAAGTGTTCGACTTTCTGACGAAATAAAAAGTTTGAGGGTTTATCTGGAATTAGAAGCGTTGCGCTTTGGAGACGATTTGAATGTTGATATTCAAATAGACAACCTCTTGAAACCGAAATATATTCATGTGCCTTCTATGTTAATACAGCCCTATGTTGAGAATGCACTGAAGCATGGATTGCTGCATAAAAAAGGAGAAAAAAAACTAGAAATTAACTTTCGACTTGAGGAAGAAAAAAAAGTGCTATTTTGCACGGTGAACGACAATGGTATTGGTCGTGGGCAAAGTGAACAAATAGAGAGTC
>CANHRE010000080.1 GCA_947463095.1 Flavobacteriales bacterium
CACCCAACCTGGAATACCTGCAAACCGAAGAATTTCGGAAAAAGGCAGCCGCGCTGCGCGGTTCCATTATGATTGTAGGACCGCTGCTGGCTCGTTTTGGCATAGGGATTATCCCAACACCGGGTGGCGACAAAATTGGCCGCCGACGCCTGGATACCCACTTTGAAGGCTTCATGAGTTTGGGCGCGAAATTCGATTATGTGCCTGAAGAAAAGCGCTACCGCGTTTCCGGTAAGCCGTTGAAAGGTGCTGCCATGTTGTTGGATGAAGCCTCCGTAACTGGTACAGCCAATATCATCATGGCTGCGGTGATGGCAGAAGGGGAAACCACCATCTTCAATGCAGCATGCGAGCCCTACATACAACAGCTTTGCTCCATGCTCAACAGCATGGGTGCCCGCATCAGCGGTGTAGGATCAAACCTGTTGCACATACACGGCGTGTCCTATCTGGCAGGTACACATCATACCTGCCTGCCCGATATGATTGAAATAGGCAGCTTTATCGGAATGGCTGCAATCACCCAAAGTGAAATCACCATTAAAAACTGCCGGCTTGATATGCTAGGGCCGATACCTCGGGTATTTGGCCGCCTGGGCATCCGCATGGAGTTTCGCGGCGATGACATTTTCATTCCTGCCCAGGAGCACTATCAGGTTGAATCCTTTATCGACGGTTCCATCCTGACCATCAGCGATGCCGTCTGGCCAGGGTTCACTCCTGACCTTATCAGCATAGCACTGGTAACAGCAACTCAGGCTATGGGAACCGTACTCATCCATCAAAAAATGTTTGAAAGCCGCCTATTCTTTGTAGACAACCTTATTGATATGGGCGCACAAATCATCCTGTGCGATCCTCACCGGGCGACCGTTATCGGCCTGGACCGAAAAACAAGGTTGCGCGGCATCACCATGAGCAGTCCTGACATACGCGCAGGGGTGGCTTTGCTTATTGCAGCCATGAGCGCAAAAGGTATCAGCATCATCAAGAATATTGAACAGATTGACCGTGGCTACGAACGCATCGAAACCAGGCTCAATGCGCTCGGCGCGCACATTGAACGTGTGGACTGATGCCGCTATAAACGCTCGGCAAATTCGGTAAGTGAGGGATCGGTGATGAAGTCACCGGGCCTTAACATGCGCTCCATGGTTAACCCATCCAGGGTGGTACACCTGCTCAGTGCTACATAAAGCTGACCCGGAGCAAATACATTACCCCCAAGGTTCACATGAACCCTATCGAAACTAAGTCCCTGGCTTTTGTGGATGGTAATGGCCCAGGCGGGCTTAATGGGATATTGGGTATAGCTGCCGGTTATCTGCTCCTTAATTTGCTTGCGTTCCGCATCCCATTGATATTCAATGTGTTCCCAAACGGCTTTTTCCACCCGGCAACATTCACCGTCTTCGGTGATTACGTTGATGTGGTCATCGGCCAAACTTTCCACCTTTACCAAGGTTCCATTCATCCAGCGGCGTTCGGGGTCATTACGCATCATCATCACCTGCGCGCCTTGCTTGAGTTGAAGCTGGGCATCAACAGGCAGCAAATCCTGCCGGAATTGGTTTTTCAGCACACCGGTATAGGATTTAGCCTGTCCGGGCAATGCCTCCATTCGTATCTGGTTAATCCGTTCTGCCTGGGCACGCATGCTGCATAAGATGATGCCAAAGTCGCTGCCATCATAGGTGCGTAAACGACGGTTCAGGGTTTCCAGATGTTCGGGCTCCGGTGTTCCTCGCTTGATGTGTTCGAGGATGCTGATGAAATTCCTGTCGCGCTGACGATGTATGGTATGCAGTTTTAAGCTGCTAAAACCGGTTTCTTCTAAAACCCGGGCCTTAAAGAAATATGGCGCTTCATAATATTCCCGGATCAGCGGCATTTCGGCGCCAGTAACCACGGGAGGCAATTGAAAGGGGTCGCCGCACAACAGCAGACGCTTGCCTCCAAATGGTTCATCTGTTCCCATCACCATGCGCAAAACACCATCAACAGCATCCAGTGTGTCTGCGCGCACCATGCTGATTTCATCTATAACCAGCAGCTCCATCTTTCGGAACAGCTGCAATTGCTCCTTGCGGAAACGAAGCTTAAACACGCGTTCATCGCCGGGTATCAAAGGTCCAAGCGGCAACCGGAACATGGAATGCAGCGTTTGACCGCGTATGTTCAGCGCCGCAATTCCGGTTGGGGCGGCCAGCAGCATCCCCGGGAAAACATCCTCCCGCAGACGCTGAATCAGGGTGCTCTTGCCGCTTCCCGCCGGACCGGTAAGCAAACCAACGGTAGGACGTTCCTGGGTGAGCACATGAATAACGCGTCTGGCCTCTTCGTTCAGTTCAAACATATAAGCAGATACAAATGACGTTCAGGTGCAGCGTATTATGGTGATGAACTTTTTCATCGTGCTGCTGTTTTTTTACCATGAGTTTACCCGCTGTAGGGCAAAAAGCCCCCGATTTCTCCGCCCTCAATCAGGATGGTAAAACACTGAGCCTTGCCGATTTTAAAGGTAAGAAACTGGTGCTGTATTTTTATCCGAAAGACGATACGCCAGGCTGCACCGCAGAAGCCTGTAACCTCAGAGATCACCATCAGCGATTTCTTAACGACGGATATGCCATCCTTGGGGTGAGTCCTGATGATGTTAAAAAACATAAAAAGTTCATTGAGAAATACGAGCTTCCCTTCGACCTCTTAGCCGATACTGAACAAGCGGTTGCCAATGACTACGGCGTATGGGTTGAGAAAAGTATGTACGGCAGAACCTATATGGGTGTTGCCCGCACTACCTTTATTATTGATGCAGATGGTCTGATTGCCTCGGTCATCGAAAAGGTGGATACCAAGAACCACACGGAACAAATCCTCTAAGTGGTCAGGGTAATAAATCCATCAGGAACAGCCGTGCCAGAATGGGGTTGATTCCTATAGAAAATATCAGGAAGGCAATCACACCGCGCCGAGGCAGCGCTTCAAGGAATAGCACCAGTGGTGCCAATGCTGCGGCCTGCCTGTAAAAGGCCAGGTGCGGACTCATGGATAAGGGGATAAACCAGAAGCAGATTAAATACCCTATGAGCAGCATCTTACGGGAATGATCGCGTGTTACGGTGATGAACCAAAGGATGAGCAGAAGGCACCCTGCGCTCAGTACCAGTGTGAGCCCATCGGTAAACTGAACCTCAAATTGCGAAGTCGTATAGGCTCGCTTTGCTATCAACCCCAATATTTTCAAGGGGCTGTTTAGTCCGTGACCGTATTTAGATTGGGTTTGGAAAAATGCGCCGAAAACACCCGTTTGCATCCATTGTACACCCAACACCAGTGCGAAGCTGAGCAAGGAGCTGAATGGAATCAGCAGGTATTGGGTCAATTCCCTGAAATTCTTTCTATAGCGGAACAAGATATAGGGAACTACTGCGGCACCCAGCAGGAAGCCGGTGGAGTATGCCAGGCTTGCGCCTGCTGCCGTCAACATGGCTGGCACCAGCGCTTCTTTTTGCAGGTAATAAAGGCACATGCCCACCATCAGCACAAACAGGGCAATGGGAAATGCCGCCTGAAAATAGACTGCCCCCGGCCAGCATGCGGCAAGAAAAAGGAGCAGTTTACCCTTTGTTCCGGCTTTCCTGAGGACCTTGGTCCACAGGAAACTCA
Organism: Flavobacteriales bacterium; assembly: GCA_947463095.1. Classification (GTDB taxonomy): domain Bacteria; phylum Bacteroidota; class Bacteroidia; order NS11-12g; family UBA955; genus REEB481. Next base: position 3,670 of record CANHRE010000080.1, read on the forward strand.
AGAACAGCAGGATGGCGCTGTTTACCACCAGTTGGGCCGCAGTAGGTGCACCCAACCCCAACTGTTTTAAAAACCATATCAGTAATGGGAAACCCGGCATCCAGCCGCAGTTGCCGCAAAGTGGGGTGGAACCCGGGGCGTAATCTGGAAACCTTGTCCAGCAAGGAAAGGCTTCATAACCATGACCGGCGATGGCGATGTAATGGCCGCTGTCCCAGCGAACCCATAAATCAGGGCTCAGCAGGTTCCACCCCAATTGTGGATAGCCCAGCAACAGCAGCAACTTGCTGCATAAAAAAGCGGCACCTATCCATTTCCACCCCGAATTGGCGGCCATGTAAATCATTACTGGGGCAACTTGCGGATTTCCTGATCCACAAACTGGAACAGGCTTCTTACATAAACTTCGCTGAAGCCAAAGCGTATGCCTCCTGTTTGGTAAATTTCAGGAATGCTGCGCGTATAGCCCAGTTTCAGCGCCTCTTTATAGGATTGTATGCCTTCACTGCGGTGTTCCATCACCTGCTTCCAGATTCCGATGGCGCCCAGTTGAGCCATGCCGTATTCAATGTAATAGAAGGGAACTTCGAATATGTGTAATTGGCGATGCCAGCCCCAGGCCAGGGCGTCTTCATAACTTGAGTAATCAACCAGGCCGGTGCCAAATTCTCTGTTTATGCGCACCCACGCTTCTTTACGCTCATCATGGCTATGGTTGGGATGCTCGTATACCCAGTGCTGGAATTTGTCAACAATACCAATCCAGGGAAGCGTTTGTATGATGCCTTCCAGTTGCTCGCGCATAGCCCTTACGTGGTCGGCTTGTTGCTCGAAAAATACATCCCAGTGTTCCATGGTAAGCAGCTCCATGCTCATGCTGGCAAGTTCCGCTACCTCGCTGGGGGTATTCTTAAATGCATGCAGGCGCAGGGATGAGCTCAGGAAGGAATGCACAGCATGGCCGGCTTCGTGCACCAGGGTCTCCACATCGCGCATTTTTCCGCTGGCATTCATGAAAATGAAGGGTATGTTGCGCTCCGCCAATGGATAGTTATAACCTCCGGGCGCTTTCCCTTTGCGGCTTTCCAGGTCCAGCAGTTTGAGGCGTTTCATTTCCTCCAGGCACTCTCCGAAAAAAGGATCGGTATCCTGCAAACAGCGGATGCTGCGGTCCAGCAGCTCGGCACCGTCGCGGAAAGGCCGCAAGGCCGGTTTCTGTTCCGGATCTACAGCTAAATCCCAGGGGCGCAATTCATCTACATCCAGCAGGTTCATGCGATGCTGGTATTGCTTCCGAAGCATGGGAACCACGATGGTGGCTATGGCTTCGTGAAATTCAAAGCAGTCTTCCGGGGTGTAATCAAAACGCGCCAGTGCACGGAACATGTAGTCGCGGAAATTCCGGAATCCCGCGTTTAGCGCTACCTGATGTCTTTTTTGAACCATCTCGGTGAACAATGCATCGAGTTGTGCTACATCCTGCATGCGGCGCTCGTGCAACAGCGTCCAAACCTCTTCCCGGATTTTGCGGTTGGGGTCTTGAAGGAAAATGGCCGCCTGTTCCATAGTGATTTCCTTGCCTTCCCATTGAATGCTCAAGGCCCCTTGTATGGAGGCATAATGCTGGGCCAGGGTTTGAAGTTCTGCCTGCAACGGCACGTTCTCTTCCCTGAACAGCTCCACGGCATTGCGCAGGCTGCGGAAATAAATTCGGTAAGCTTCATCTTCCCCCTCCAGCAATGCTGCTTCTGGACAGGCTACGATTTTTTTGTTCAGCGCATCTTCTGCCGGTGCAATATGTGGTTGAATGTGTTGCACAAAATCCAGATAGGTTGATTCCGCCGCCTTGTCGGTGGTATCGCAGGTCATGCGGATATACCTCCATGCCAAATCTTCGGCAACAACACTTTCCAGCTCGCTGGTATGTTCCAGCAACAGGCGAAAATGATCAAGGCTGTTCACCTCACGTGAAATCAGCGCTTCATAATAGGGCTTCAGATCATCCCAGTTGTGGATAATCAGTTCCCCGGGCAGGAATTTGCGTTCTGACATGCTTTAGCTTCCCATCTTACGGGGAGTGCTTGTTTTGCTCTTCCCGCCGGCAGGGCCTTTGGGTGCGGCAACTTTGGTTCCCTGCGGATGGAAGTTCTTTGGTTGCGCCTTGGACTTTGCTTTGTCATCAACAAGGGTTGAATCTGCGTCCGCGCCTTCCGCTTCCACTTCGGTGTCTTCTTTACTGAAATCCACCAGACCCTTTAACTGCTTATACCAGGTGGCAATCTTCCGGATGTCGGAAACATAAACCCGTTCGCGGTCATAATCCGGGAGGATTTGATCCATAAACGATTTTAAACCTGGGTTGTCGGTTTTAGCATCGGGAATGGCGGTGCCTGTGGCTTCGGCCGCGTCAATGTTGCGGAATACCTGCGACAGCCGCACATCATCACCTGAAGTGAAAATGGCTATATCCGCCAAAACGGAGATCTTCTGTTGCATGGTGGTGCCGAAGCGTTTCTTGCCAGCGTCGATCGTTTCAACGATAAGCCCGGATTTGTTGCGTCCAATCACATGATGAAGGCCGCCAATACCGGAGATGGCCACTATATCCTTGAGTTCCATTGCTGCAAAAATCGAAGAATATTGTGAATGATACACCAGCAAGTGCACAGCTTTTAACAAATGGTGTAAAACCGCTCAGGAAAATGTCATCTGATCCCTCGGATTACCTGCGTGCCTTTATCCCCCCCGCGTGCTAATTTTGCCCGCATGGAAACAGTGGTCAGCGGCATCCGGCCCACGGGCATGTTGCACATCGGCAATTACTTCGGCGCTGTGCGCAACTTCATTCAACTGCAGGAATCATACCCTTGTTATTTCTTCATTGCTGATTTCCACTCCTTAACCACTCATCCAACTCCGGCCAACCTGCACAGCAGCGTGAAACGCGTGCTTGCTGAATATCTGGCGGTGGGACTGAACCCAGAAAAGGCCACGCTGTACCTTCAGAGCGATGTACCTGAAGTTGCAGAACTGTATCTGTACTTCAACATGAATGCCTACCTGGGCGAGCTGGAACGCGTTTCTTCTTTTAAAGAAAAGGCGCGAAGCCAACCCGATAACATCAATGCAGGATTGCTTACCTATCCGGTATTGATGGCCGCCGACATCCTGTTGCATAAAGGCACGAGGGTTCCGGTAGGGAAGGACCAGGAACAGCATCTGGAAATGGCCCGGACCTTTGGCAACAGATTTAACCGATTGTATCAGGCCGAGGTGTTCCCGGAGCCGCAGGCGTTCTCTGAAACGGCTGAACTGGTAAAGGTTCCCGGATTAACAGGTGCAGGTAAGATGAGTAAAAGTGCCGGGGAAGCTGATTGTATATACCTGGCCGAACCGGCAGATTCCCTCCATAAGAAGATCATGCGCGCTAAAACCGATTCTGGTCCTGCCGAGCCGGGTTCCAAACCATCTGAGGCCGTTCAAAACCTGTTCGACCTGATGAAACTGGTATGCAGTGCCGATGTGTGCACCTTTTATCATGTGGCCTACCAGGAGGGTACCATCCGCTACGGCGACATGAAAAAGCAACTTGCCGAGGACATGGAACTGTTCATAGCCCCCTGGAGGGAAAAAATAAGTGCCATCCTTGCCAACGATAACCTGCTGGCAAAAACCGCTTCCTTAGGCGCTGAAAAAGCCAGAGCCAGCGCGGCAGCCACCTTGGCAGAAGTGCGTCATTTAATCGGCTTCAGAAAGTTTTATTGAACAGAAAGTTCTGGCAACGCCGCTGCACATCGCAGGGCTTTGTTTTCCACATAGCGCCTCCAGCTTCATTACCTTTGGTATAATTGCAGCATGGCCATGCATATTGCCGTCGCCGGGAACATAGGTGCGGGCAAAACTACCCTGACCCAAATGCTAGCTCGCCATTATGGCTGGGAAATGCAGTTGGAAGACATGGATGAAAATCCATACATCAACGATTTTTATGATGACATGCAGCGCTGGAGCTTTAACCTCCAGGTATATTTCCTTACCGTGCGCTGGAACAACATCCAGCACATTAGGCAAGGGGAAAAAAGTGTCATCCAGGACCGCACCATCTACGAAGATGCCTTCATCTTCGCACCAAACCTACATGCCATGGGGCTCATGAGCACACGCGATTTCGACAATTATTCACGTTTGTTCAGCGCCATAAATCAAAACATCAAACAACCAGATCTGCTCATTTACCTCCGCGCCAGCATACCAAAGTTGGTAAGCAACATTCAGCAAAGGGGCCGTGAATATGAAGAAGCCATCAGGCTGGATTATCTGAAAAGACTCAATGAACGCTATGAAGCCTGGATCAGCTCCTATACCGGCAAAATGATCATCGTGAACATTGATGAACTGGATTATCAGGAAAATCCGGAACATGCCAACCACATGATTACTCAGGTAGAAACAGCATTGCACGGCCTGTTCTGAACTGGCGCATGATCCTCAACACCACCCATTACTTCAGCGAACTCCAAGTAAGGCCTGACGACCTGGATATGTTTCGTCATGTGCACAGCAGCCGCTACATGGATTATGTGCTCGCTGCCCGCTATGAACAGATGGCACGCTGCTATGGCTGCTCTATGGAGTACTTCCTGGAGCAAGGATTGGCCTGGGTAATTCGCAAAACAACCCTTGAGTTTAAGCGCCCGCTGCTGCTGGGTGATGCCATGCAGGTGGAAACCTGGATTCACGGTTTAGACAGCCATACAGCCGAAATCCAGTTCCGCATTTTGCGCAAACACGACGGGAAAACGGCCTGTGAGGGTAATTTTATCTATGCTTTGCTGCAGATGGATACGGGTAAGGCCATCCGCATTCCAGAATGGGTGATAGAACGCTACAGCCTTCCCGAAGAAAGCTGATCTGCCTGCAGGCCTTTCGCCTCTGCTAATTAATTATGTTTGCACACGGTTTGAACTATGGATAAACGCTCAAGGCTTCAGGAAAAAAGAGAACAGGCGCTGCTTGGTGGCGGAGCAGATCGTATTGCGGCACAGCACAAACGCGGAAAGCTTACAGCACGCGAACGCATTCAACTGCTGATGGACGAAGGCTCTTTTCAGGAAATTGGCGCTTTTGTGTCGCACCGAAGTGTTGACTTTGGCATGGATAAACAAATCATCCCGGGCGATGGAGTGGTTACCGGTTATGGACGAATCCTGGGCCGCCTGGTTTATGTGTTTAGTCAGGATTTTACCGTTTTTGGCGGCTCTTTGAGTGAAACACATGCTCAGAAAATATGCAGGGTCATGGACCTTGCCATGGAAAACGGTGCACCACTGATTGGCCTGAACGACAGCGGAGGTGCACGCATCCAGGAAGGTGTGGTTTCGCTAGGAGGGTATGCCGATATTTTTTACCGCAACGTGCAGGCTTCGGGAGTTATTCCCCAATTGTCGGCCATTATGGGCCCCTGCGCCGGCGGAGCCGTTTATTCCCCGGCCCTGACCGATTTCATCCTCATGGTGGAACACACCAGCTATATGTTTGTAACGGGCCCCAATGTGGTTAAAACCGTAACCAATGAAGAAGTAAGCAGCGAAGATCTTGGTGGCGCCTCTGTGCACAGTACCAAAAGCGGTGTGGCACATTTTGCCTCAGCCAATGAAGCTGAAGCGTTACGTACCCTGCGCAACATCCTTGCCTACATTCCACAAAATTGTGAAGAAACGGCGCCCGCACTGCCTTACCAGCCGGCAGCCTCGGAAATACGCGATGTGCTGAAAAATATTGTCCCCGACCACCCTAATCAGCCTTACGATATGCGTGAAGTGATTGCCGGAGTGGTGGATGACAACAGCTTCCTGGAAGTACATAAGGACTTCGC
>CANHRE010000081.1 GCA_947463095.1 Flavobacteriales bacterium
AGATTTATCCTAATCCGGCACGGGATCAGGTGTTTATCAACCTGAACAGTCCCGCCGCCGGAACACTGCACTATCAGGTTACCGATGTTTCGGGCAGGCGCGCTTCCGGCGGTACTTGTCCTGTCAACAGCAGCGGCCCCCAGCAGTGCAGGCTTCCCCTTCAGGGGCTGGCTCCGGGTCATTACCTCCTGCAGTTCAGCATCCAAGGAAGTTATTATCAAGAAAGAATTTTGGTACAGCCATGATCATACAATCACTAGATCCCCGTGTTACCAGGTCCAAAATTGACCAGGAAAAAGAGTTCCAACCTCTGCAACAACTGGATCAATTTGAAACCTACGAGGTTTTTCATCAGAAGAAGAGGGGTACACAACACCAGCACGTGGGCATCGTTCACGCACCAAATCACGAACTGGCCATCATGTTTGCCAAAGAACAATACAGCCGGAGAGGTCAATGCGTGAACCTTTGGGTGGTGAAAACCAGCGATGTCTATGTAACCGATTATGACGATGCAGACATCTTTGAAACCACCCCTGATAAAAAACACCGCGACCCGGAAAGCTATAAGGTGATGGACCGGATCCAGGCATATAAGGAAAGGCAAAACAAATAATGGAATACACCGAAAAACACGTACTGGCGGTAAAAGAGCTGCTGTATAAGATGGCCGACGACCAGTTGATACTGGGCCACCGCAACAGCGAATGGACTGGACTGGGACCCATTCTGGAAGAAGATATTGCCTTCAGCAGCATGGCCCAGGATAAAGTTGGGCAGGCACATGCCCTCTATCAACTGCTGCACGACTTGGGGGAAGCAGAGCCTGATACCGTGGCGTTTATGCGCAATGAAGAACAGTTCCACTGCTGTCATCTGGTGGAAATACCCATAGGAGAATATGACTTTTCACTCATTCGTCATTTCTTGTTTGATAAAGCCGAACAGATCAGGTTCGAATTGCTGAGCAGTAGTTCCTTTGAGCCACTCGCTCAGGTGGCCAGGAAGTTCAGGGGAGAGATAAAATACCATGTCATGCATGCCGACTCATGGGTGAAGCTGTTGGGTAAGGGAAATGAGGAAAGCCATGGTCGTATGCAGGAAGCTTTGAAAGAGGCCTTCCCCATGGCCCTGGGAATTTTCGAAGCAGGGCCTTATGAAGATGCCTTGCAGGAAGCCGGTATTTTCCAGGGTGAATTGCACCTTCGCCAGCTGTGGCTCGAGGCCATCACGCCCGTACTTCACGCAGCACGTCTGGCCATTCCGGTCGATGTTGATGATGTTTCGGCCTTCGGAGGTAGATACGGAAAACATACCGCCTACCTGCAGCCGCTGCTCGATGAGATGACCGAAGTGTTTCGGATAGATCCCGCTGCCGAATGGTAAGCACGCGCGAAAGCCAATACCTTCATCCCGACATCTGGGAGGCTCTTTATGCGGTGAAGGACCCGGAAATCCCACCGCTGTCTATTGTAGATCTCGGCATCGTAACCGGTGTGGAATATGATGGGGAAGGGCCTGTTAAGGTGAATCTCACCCCCACGTTTTCCGGTTGTCCTGCCCTGAAAATCATGGAACAACTGGTAGCCGACAGGCTGCATGAGGCAGGCTATCAGGATGTGCAGGTGAAGACAACATTTGTAGTTGCCTGGAACAGCAACATGATTAGTGAAGAGGGACTGAATGCATTGCACCGTCATGGACTGGCGCCACCACCAAGGCACGAAGGTTATATTGAACTGGATGTGCTGAGCGATACACCCTGCCCCCTGTGCGGCAGCCGCAACACCACCATGCAAACGCCTTTTGGGCCTACGTTGTGTAGAAGCATGCACTACTGCAAAGCCTGCAGCAATGCCTTTGAGGCATTTAAGCCCGTTTCCTGAAGCTCAGGGCTTTTTCTGGTCTTTGATGCCACAGGTGTTCATGCCCAACAGGCTGTACAAAGGACAAAAACTAAACAAAGATGTGGCAGCCAGCAGCAGCCCCGCTGCCCGCAGGATGGTTCCGTAAGGTGCTGCCGGTTTCAGGGTGAGCACGATGATAAAACAGGCTATCGCTGCCAGAATCCTGATCATTTTGTCTGTGTTGCCCATGTTCTTTTTCATCTCTTGCGGTGTTTAGATTGCTTATTGGATAGCGTTCTATAACAAAACTACTGCATCCATAGCGTGTTATCGAAAATCGATTTATGAAGTATACAAAAACATGCGCCAAGCGATGAAAAACAAGTTTGTTGGTAGATTTTTGCAGCATGACCGAAGAGCAGCTGAGATATCCACTGGGCAGGTTTGACTTGGAACGTACAGATTGGCAACTGGAGGAACTTCTTGAGGCCGTATTGCATATCCAATCGCTGCCTGAAGAACTGTCGCGACTGCTGCAGGGACTGGAGCCCGCTGCCCTGAATAATACCTATCGGCCAGGATCATGGACGGCATTACAGGTGATACACCACCTGGCCGACAGCCACCTTAATGCCTGGGTGAGAACCAAGCTGATCCTTACGGAAGAAGAACCGGTTATCAAGCCCTATGAAGAAGAACTATGGGCGCAAGGCGATGACTATGGATACAGCTACGAAGCCTCCTTCATGGTTTTGTTGGGGTTGCATCAACGCTGGTCCTTACTTCTGTTGCAATGCCTGAAGAAGCCGGAACTGCTGTTCCGCGGAATGCAGCATCCTCAACTGGGTAGGCGCATCAGCCTGGCGCAGCTCATTGCCATGTACGGCTGGCATTCCAGGCATCACCTCATGCACCTGAAAATAGCCCTAGGTCATGCATCTAATGGTTGAATGACCGGAGTAATCCTCCCTGAAAGTTTCCTGATATTCCCTAAAAGTATAGAATATCCCTGAAAACAGGGATGTCAAATCCCCTTTTTAAGCGGCAGTTAAGAGGATTGTATTTAGAACCTTTGACTCTACATAGTCAAGGCGAAGGATATGGAACAAGAAAAGACACAAAAAAACAGTATCTGCTTCTCCAGTATCAGCATTAACCGTGTCGCAGATAGTTTATATCCTGCAGTACGGGAGTTTATCAGGGACCAAGCCATACTCATGGATGTACCCGGCGGAATCAAATGGTCACTGCCTTATCCCGATATCCAACACACGACGTTCGCTGCCATATCCGGTGAGCGTGTGGTAGGTCTGGTGTATTGGCAGGAAGCAGATAATACCGCAGTGCTCTTCCTGGATAGGATTTATTTTGGCGGCGGTACCTTCCTGCGGCTCTTGCAGGCCATGGATGAACACCTGAAGGGTAAGCATCAGGAGTATATGCTTCGCATGTCTGATCTTCAGGCTTATCGTGGCCTCGCGCATGCCGGTGGATGTTGTTCCATACAAGGTTGCGGAGGCGCATTGACGGCCCGTAGAAAGATTGGAAACTCAAATCCGAAAACTCCTGTTTTATTAAATTAATTATTTCTCTTCCCCCCCTCACATGTGCCCTTTTTTTTTATGTTTATTTATGTTAGCGGACAGTGCGGGTCTTATCTGGAGCGTGAATTCCGGATAAGGCCTGCTGTTCAAATAAACATAGTAAACGTAACTTATAAATGAACGATAATTGTGCATCACTTAAAGTATCCGGAACTCCGGGGGACTTTAAATTCATACTCACCATCTACGCCATGGACACCTACACCATTACCGAGGTGTCTCCAAGAAGCTACTATGCCAATGGGCTGGTGAGCAGCATTACCGTGCTGTTGGATTCAGCCACAGGAGGTGGTGATGATTTTGTGTCAGATCTTCCTTATCTTCAGAATTACAAGACGGCAGCTTGTGCCGCCACGCAGGTGAATACCGGCCCTTATTACACCGAAGAACTGGAGATTATCTTTACTTACACCACCGGTACTACCGCTGCATCCTGCCAGGGAAACGGAAGAAAAACAGCATTCTATAACAACTCCGGCTGTTGATGCCGAGAACTTCCGTAAGTGCATTCCATATTGAAACGGTATATACTGGTTTATAATGTACTGCTGCTGAGTGCCATTTTCAGCTGCAAGGACACAAAGAAACCGGAAGGTGCTGAAGATAAAATCTTGGCAGCGACTGCTGATTCGTTAGTTAAAGAAGCCAGGAATATTGAGATTAAAGACAGAATATCCTCCCGAACGCTGGCAGACAGTGCGTTGCAAATGGCACTTGCGATTGGCAATAAAGCGATTGAGGCCAAATGTTACAATCAATTTGGACGATTGTTTCTGGCGGGCCGGCAACTGGATTCAGCACTGCAATACCATCGGCGGGCACTGGAAATCAGACGAAAGCTCCTTGATACACAGGCAATGGGTTATTCCTACGCAAATATTGGTGTTGTGATGTCCGGCTATGGTTTATGGGAACGAGGTGATATATACAACGATTCGGCAATCTGGGCCTTTCAACAAGCAAAAGACACGTTTCAGTATATCAGAAGACTGCAGGCAAAGGGGAGAGACGCCATAACTCTTAAAGGTAACAGGGCGGCGCTTAATATCTTCCTTGATTATGAACAGCGGAGTCGTGCCTTTGGGAATGACGCATTAACAGCGGAAGCCTGCCATAGTCTGGGGCGTTGTTATTATGCGCTTCATCAGACGGATAGTTCTATTTACTGGTTAAGCCGTTCCTTGGACTTGTACAACCGGATTAAGGACAGTACTGTACTTTTGAACCTCAAAATAGATCTTGCCCTCAGGTATTTTCGCATTCCGGACATGGATCGTGGAAATCAACTGATTGATGAAGCAGAACAACTTCTTAGAAACGGCTTTGCGAGCGCACTTGATTCACTATCTCTTCTGGAAGCGCAATTTATTCAGAAGCTGGCACGGGCTGGTCAGGATAGTCTGATTCCCCATTTCGAGGATTGTTTTGTTGCGGAGGAAGATTATTACAACGGTATCCAGGCCTCACAATTGAGTGAATTTGAGGCGGCTTACCAGCTGGAAGCAAAAAAGACCCAAAACAAGGAATTATTCATGCAGAATCAGCGGTACAGAATACGTTTTATGGGGCTATTGCTGCTCTTTCTTGCTTTGCTGGTGATACTGATAGTAACCGTGAATTATTACCGGGGCAGGAGGAATATGAATATTCGGGAAATGGAACTGAAAGAGCGCCATATCAGAAACATCCTTCAGGAGCAGGAGTTGAAAACCATTAATGCGGCCTTGGAAGGCAAGGATCAGGAGCGCGCGCGTATTGCCGGCGAATTGCATAACCGCCTGGGGTATATTCTGGCCCTGGCCAAGCTGAATTTCTCTTCACTGCAGGAGGATTTATCACGGTTAAAAGACCAGAATGCCGAGCGCTTTCATAGAATATCGGAAATTCTCGATGAAGCGTCAACGGAAGTGCGCCGCATCAGTCATGATTTGTATGGAGGCAGTGTATTTAATTTTGGCATTACCACAGCGCTGCACCAACTTGCGGAAGCAGTTTCCGCCGCCAATAAAATCAATGTAAATTTCCACAGTCAATATGTTTCTTCAGATATCAGGCTTGATTTGCAGGTCAGCGTTTATCGGATTGTAGGTGAACTGATCAGCAATACCCTCAAACATGGCAAGGCCGGCCAGATAGACATACAACTTTTCGGGCGCGCCGATGAACTGGTGTTATCCTATGAAGACAATGGAAAAGGATTTGACGCCAACGATGCAACCTGGAAATATGGTATTGGTTATACCAATATCAAGGCACGGCTGAAGAAGTATAATGGGACTTATTTGGTGGAGTCCGCACCCGGTAGAGGAATGTATTTTCAGGCTGAAATTCCATTGCATCTTGCCACGGAAACTAAAGAAACACAGCAAATTATTACAACTCCGTATGTTGAAACTGCGGTCTTTCCTAAAAATAGTTCAGAATGAAACGCTACTTACTCACATATAACGTAATGCTGCTGAGTGTCTTTTTCGGTTGCAACGACATAAAAAAACCGGAGGCTGCTGAATCTAGAATAATTGCAGCTCAGGCGGATTCATTAATAATGGAAGCAAAGAGCATAGAGCGGAAAGAAAGAATTAAATCCCGGTTTCTTGCTGATAGTGCCTTAAAAATGGCGCTGGCTGTTGGAAATAAAGCGATCGAGGCCAAGTGTTACAATCAATTGGGAAGATTGTTTTTAGAAGGCCGTCAATTAGATTCAGCATTGCATTACCACCGTCGTGCATTGGATATCAGGAGAAACCTCCGAGATACTCAGGCCATGGGTTATTCCTACACCAATATTGGTGTTGTTTTAAGCGGATATGGTTTATGGAAACGAAGTGCTAATTATAATGATTCAGCAATTGGGGCTTTTGAGCAGGTAAAAGATACATTTCAGTATTTAAGAAGGTTACAATCCAAGGGGATCATTGCCGTTGAACTTGAAGGAGACAGCTCAGCGCTTGAAGTCTTTCTGGACTATGAGCGACGGAGTCGTGCTTATGGAGAAGACATATTAGCGGCAGAAGCCTGCCGAAGCATATCACTTTGTTATTATGCGCTACAAAAGCCGGATAGTTCTCTTTATTGGCTGAATCGGTCTTTGGAGTTGTGCGCGCGGTTAAATGACAGTGCCATGATGATGAACCTTAAAATGGATCTCGCTGTCAGGTATTTTGGTCTTCCGGATCTGAATCGCGGAACCCAATTTCTGAATGAATCCGAGCAACTGCTGAATCATGGTTTTGGAAGTGCATTGGATTCATTGTACCTCAAGGAAGCAAAGTTTATACAGAAACTGGCACTGGCAGGACAGGATAGTCTGATTCAGTATTTTGAACAGTGTTTTGTTGCAGAAGAGGCTTACTATAACCGTATTCATGCCTCCCAGTTAAGCGAGGTGGAAGGAGCTTACCAGTTGAACGCCAAACAGGCTCAGAATCAAGCGCTGTATCTTCAGAACCAGCAATATAAAATACGCTTTATGGGGTTGTTGTTGCTGTTCCTGGGTCTGGTTGTGATTCTGGTGCTTACCATCAGCTATTACCGCACCAAGAGGAGGAATAATATACGTGAAATGGAGTTAAAGGAACGCCATATACTCAATGTCTTGCAGGAGCAGGAACTGAAAACGGTAAATGCAGCCCTGGAGGGGAAAGATCAGGAGAGGACCCGTATAGCCGGGGAATTACATGACCGTCTGGGGTATATCCTAGCCTTGGCTAAGCTGAATTTTTCTTCTTTGCAGGAGGATTTATCCCGCATGCAACATGAAAACTCCGACCGTTTCAGCCGCATATCTGAAATGCTGGACGAAGCCTCTGCCGAAGTTCGTCGCATCAGCCATGATTTGTATGGCAGCAGCGTGTTTAATTTCGGCATTACCACAGCTTTACACCAACTGGCAGAGGCTGTTTCGGCTGCCAATAAAATCCAGGTGCGCTTTCACAGTCAATATGTGCCCTCAGACCTCCGTCTGGAATTGCAGGTAAGTGTATATCGCATTGTAGGTGAATTAATCAGCAATACGCTGAAACATGCTAAGGCGGCACAAATTGATATACAGTTATTCGGGCGTGCCGGTGAACTGGTGCTCACCTACGAAGACGACGGAAAGGGGTTTGACGCGGATGATGCTTCCTGGAGGCGCGGCATCGGCTATGCCAATATTGAGGCTCGTCTGAAGAAATACAACGGCACTTACCTGGTGGAAACCGCTCCCGGTAAGGGGATGTACTTCCAGGCAGAAATCCCGTCTATTTATCAGGAGCCTTCAACCTTATAAAAATGATTAAAGCAGCACTATATTCGGTCAACTGATTTTTATAACAAGAAATGAAAAAAAAAGTGCGCCTCTACCTGATAGACGACCACAGGCTGATGAATGAAGGTTTGAAGCAGGTTCTGGAAAGCCGTGAAGGTTATGTGGTGGAAAAGATGTTCAATGATCCGGCGGCGCTGCTGGAATCGCTGAATTTTCAAAAACCTGATGTGATTATTTCGGATATCACTATGCCCGGTATGGATGGGATTGCCTTGGCAAAAAATGTTCTTGAACGCTTCCCGGGTGTATATATTGTGTTTCTGACCATGCACCTGAATGCCCAGTATATCAGGCCGGCCATGCAAATGGGTGTACATGGATATGTTCTGAAGGACTCCAGGGCAGAGGATGTTTTTGAAGCTATTGACACGGTTTGTTCCGGAAACCGCTACCTCTCTCCCAAAGCCGCGGCTATATTGCTTTCGGGTCCTGACGAACAGATTACCCTTACACCCAGGGAAACTCAGGTGCTCCGCGCCATGGCTCTGGGCTTCAGCACGAAGGAAATTGCCGAACGCCTGGAAATCAGCACCAATACAGTGGAGTCACATCGAAAAAACCTGTTGCTGAAAACCGATTGCCGCAACGCCGCCGAAATGATTCTTTGGGGTGTAGAAACAGGCCATTTGGACCCCACCTCCCGCAAGGGTTGAAGTCGGCAACATGGCAGGGCTGTATCGCACATGAGGGAATGTGCGCCGTCAAGGCAGGCAGATAAAATAAAAAACCGCAGCAGAAGGCTTCTGAAATAGGCTCCGGCTGCGGTTCTTTATGAATCTGTCTTTAATCTTACCGTTTCGGTTTAAAGGCTGTAGTGCCCGGAATTTCCTGGGCAGCACTTCCAGACGCTGCAGCAGGTTCTGTAGTCTTAGGTAATGAATTTTGTTGTTGCATCCGATAGTATATTCCCTTGTCGGCGGGTTTTCCAAAAACTTCAGGGTGTAAATAGGTTCCCTTTTCGGTTTCGCTCTTCTCAACCTCAACCTGTATGCGGTTCTTTTCGGCATAGGCGTCATGCCTGATACCGGTAACCTGCCAGGATATTTCAAGTCCCTCAGTAGCTCCGGCAATCTTGAACCGGTTGTCCTTGATCTTCTCGGCTATATACACAGGTGCATAGCCGCCAACACAGGTCAACTGGTAGCGGAATTCCATATTCAGGGCTTCGAACCAGTCGGGCATCACTACGACTGCTTCGCCATGCACGTCGGCTATCGCTATCCCGTTGTATATATTCATCATATCGGGTGACTCAACAAAGGAGTGATACAGGTATTTATTTTCCGGATCCAACGGATGGTCAATCTTAAACGTGCCGCTACTTTTACTGAGCGCGCCCAACACGCTCATGCTGCCATTCACCGCGGTTCTGCCATTGAAAAAGCCCGCGTAGCTGACCGTGTTGCTTGCCCCATTGTCGCCATATACGGCAGCACCCGAGGTGTTGGTCGATGAAGCTGTACTGGCATATATACCGTTGTTAGAGGTGCCAAGGCTGGCAATGGTGCCGGTAACGTTGCTGAACCTTCCGGCGCCATCGGTGGTGGAATTAATCGCGCTGAGTGCATTCAGGACCCGTACGTTTGATGTACTGGTTCCTATATCCAACAAATAGAACGGGTTGTTTTTCCCGATGCCCATATTGCCGCTTGAAGAAATCCTCATGCGCTCCGTGCTATTGGTGCCAAACAACAGATTCTGGTTTTCGAAATTCCAGATCAACGCTTCGGCGGAACTGGTGTTGAATCCAATGACGAAACCATCAACCA
>CANHRE010000082.1 GCA_947463095.1 Flavobacteriales bacterium
CAATTGAGCAACTTGCAGAAATGAACGAAAGGCTGTAACCTTGCGAATGCTCAGAAAAATCTTCCTTATTGCACTGCTTCTTGGTGCTGTTGCCTTCGCTTTTACATTCAACAGTTGCCTGACCGGAAGGTTTATCGTGTGGAACTTTTCTGATATCGGGGATTACGAAAAGTTCCCGAGTAAGCCCCTGAAAGCCTCTGCCCAGCCCTTTCGTTTTACCAAAGGATCGGAGCAACTGCAGGAAGTTTTATGGGAAGGCAAGAAGCAAAATCTGATTTCCATACTGGAGGCTAACGACAGCCGTGCATTCTTAATTATACGCAACGACAGTATCTTGTTTGAACGTTATTTTGAAGGCTATTCCGACAGCAGCATTGTGCCTACTTTTTCGATGGCCAAATCATTTGTTTCAGCGCTGTTTGGCTGCGCTATTGCCGATGGCCTGATTCGCAGCACTTCAGACAAGGTTAGCGACTATGTTCCCGAGATGAAGGCCAATGGTTGGGATAAAGTGACCATTGAGCACGTTTTGGACATGAGCAGCGGTATTGATTTCAAAGAAAGTTATTACTCACCCATGAGTGAAGCGGCTTCGTTTTATTATGGTTTTAACTTGCGCGAGCAAACCATGGCCCTGAAATTAAAGCGGCAGCCGGGAACAGAATACGAATACATCAGCGGAAATACGCAGGTATTAGGGCTGGTATTAGAGCGGGCACTTAAAGGAAAGAGCCTGACGGCTTACCTGCAAGAAAAAATCTGGACGCCCCTGCAGATGGAATTTGACGCCAGCTGGAGCATTGACGATTCCAAGACCGGCATGGAAAAGGCCTTTTGCTGCATCAATGCCAGGGCGAGGGATTACGCCAAATTCGGGCGTCTTTTTCTGGACAGCGGACGATGGAACGGCAAGCAGGTGGTGCCCAAAGACTGGGTGATGGAATCCACTAAAGTTTCCCATGAGCCCGGAACCGCAGCGCATTACCACCGCCAATGGTGGCTTCGCCCCGACGGCAGCTTTATGGCCCGTGGTCATCTTGGACAATACATTTACGTAAACAGGGCAAAAAAACTCATACTTGTGCGACTGGGAGCAGGCCGTGGCGACTTCCAGGATTGGCCTACACTGCTTGATGCCGTTGCTGCAACCTATTAAGCGAACAAATCTTGACAAATCTTAAACAGTAATAAACCTTCCACCCTTATTTTCGCAACCACCTTTCATCATGAAGAAACGGATAGCTATGATGCTGGCAGTTACAAGCGCCCTTTGCGCCGGTAACCTGAACGGACAAACCACCCGCCAGCCCAAACCCAAAGAAATCATGCCCGCCGTACAGGTATATTTTGACCTGAACAAATGGGCCATCAAGAAAGCAGAAACTGAAAAGCTGGACAAGCTTATCACAGACCTGACCACCAAAAAGGATTACAAGGTTGTGTTGACCGGACATACAGACAGTCTGGGCAGCGACGATTACAACCTGGTACTCTCTCAGAAGCGCGTAGATGGAGTGTATGAGTACTTGCGCGAAAAAGGAATGGATTCGCTTGTGCTGGAGAAAAGCTATTTCGGCGAAAGCAAGCCCCGCGAAATCAACGAAGACGAAGAAAAGCGTCAGAAAAACCGCCGCGTGGAAATTACCATCGTCTACAAAGAAAAGAAGGTAGCACCTCCTCCACCAAAGCCCGTCGTTAAGGACACCTGTAATTACGACACTACTGTTTCCCTGGGAGGCGGCATCAAGGTTCGTATGAACATCTGCGCATACCGCAGCCTATGCAAGCAATCAGCTTCCTGCATCAAGGTAAAAGCTACCCAGGGTGCTTCAGACATCATGAATTCTGATTATCCGCTGAAGAATGCCAAGGGCCAGAACATGACCTATGCCGGCATTTTCAATATCAGCATGTGCGGCGACACCTGCCTGAAGAAGCGCCCCATGACGGTAATCTTCGACGTAGATATTGAGTGCTACAAGAAAGGTAAGATGTCTGTTTGGGAAGACAAAGGCAAGGGCTTCTGGGAACAGAACAAGAACGACCGTCCCGGCTTCTCCAAGGATAAGAATTCCGCACGCTTTGAATTCCCTGTGCGCTGCCCCGGCAACATTGCACTGTGCAATGCCCAGACCGGAAAATACCGCGCCAAATTCAAGCCCTCTGGAGTATCTATTTCTGAATTGTACATTGCCAGCGATTGCCCCACCATGATCATCCCGGGCATTAAAGTTGGCAGCCGCTGGGAAATCGTGTACGACAAGCTGAACATCAAAGATGCTAAGTTGTACGCCAAAACCGAAGATGGCAACACCTTCCAGATCAATGGCGCAGACCTGAACGGCATTAAGCGCTCAAAGACCAAAGCAGGTAAAATCCACAAGAAATACAAAGTGAGCAAAAAGCTCCTCGGCGGCGGCGAATAAGATTCACCCGCCCCTTCGAAAAAGGCATCCACCATAGGCGGATGCCTTTTTTGTTTTCATCCCGCAGCATGTTACTTTGAATCATGGCCAAGTATTCACTTAGTTTACTGTGCTGCCTCCTGTATTCGTTTATAAAGGCTCATACCCAACAACCGGCACAGGAACAACTGGCCGGCCTTTGGAAGCACGCACAGTGCGACACCTGCGGCCTGCAGCAGCCTTTGGGTTATATCGGCAGCGATTACCAGCGCTTCTATATACACTTTGATGCCGTGGAATATGAGCCGGCAAGCAAGTCATTTGCAGTTAGCGGCCAAACCAGGGTAAAGGAATACTACGATCGCTTCCGTGGTCATTTATGGATGGATTCCCTGAAACTGATTCCCCGCGATGAGTATATTCCTTATCAGGAAGGCTTTATCATCGGTCATTACCGCTTCTATGAAGATTCTGCGAGTGCTACATCCGGCTGGTTTGAAGGCAGTTTCAGCACCTTTATCTACATAGATTCCACCGGAGCCATTCGCTACAATGACTTATGGGACGGCGCAGACGGCAACGAGAACAACCAGTTTGAAGGCACCTGGACTTCTTACAGAAGCAAGCTCAGCAAAACCTGTAACTGGGGCGATTACCGGATACCGAATAGCGATAGCCTTGACTGGGGCGCCGCAGAATTCTACCCGAGCCCGGCTTACACCAAGAAGGGCTGGGAAAACTACAGGAACGTTTTATTAGGAGAAACGGAAGAGCTGGTTCAACGTGCAATTGCCATAGAACAACGCGCCTGGTGGAAGCCGGCAAAGCGCTGAACAAACTCAATGGGTTCTGTCGCGCAGGAAATCCAGCAATTCATGCAGGTCTTTTTTACTTGCGGCATTGATGCTCAAAGGTTCAAGGATGGCAGCGGCCCGGGCGTAATAATCGTCGCTAAGGCGGGCGAGTTGCACATCGGCATCTGTTTGGTGCATCAGGCTTTTCACGGCCTGTACTTTTTCATCGGCACGGGCAGGGTCCTGAATGGTTTTCCAGTGAAGTAATTCTTGCCGTCCTGTTTCAGGGAGATTGTTGAAGGCATGAATCCACAGCCAGGTTTTCTTATTGGCCAGGATATCGCCACCGGGTTGCTTGCCTGTTTGAGCAGGGTCTCCGAATGAATCCAGGTAATCGTCGCGCAGCTGGAAACCCAGGCCTGCTGCAACTGCAAAATCATAAAGGCTGCCGGAAACAGCGGCATCAGCTCCTGCGGCCATGGCGCCCATGCCAATGGAACAACCCAGAAGCACGGCTGTTTTCAGGCGGATCATCTCGAGGTACTCGGCTTCCTGCACATCGCTGCGCTGCTCAAAATCCATGTCCATTTGTTGGCCGTTGCACACTTCACCGGCTGTTTTCAGAAACAAGGATGCAATTTCAGCGGCGTGTACCTGCTGTTGTATGATCAGCTTCATGGATTCAACCAACATATTATCGCCGGCCAGTATGGCCGTGGGCAGGTTCCACCGCAGGTGCACGGTTGGCTGTCCGCGGCGCACCGGTGCTTCATCCATAATGTCGTCATGCACCAGCGAGAAGTTGTGAAAAGTTTCAACGGCAAGGGCCAGGTGCTGTACCTGTTCATGGGACAGTCCAGCGGCTTCTGCACCCAAATATACCAAGGCAGGCCTGATGCGCTTGCCACCCAGGTCCATGATGTAATTCATGGGTTCATACAGCGAAGGCGGATTTCCTGAAAAAAGATGTCCGTTTCGAAAGGCTTCAAAAGACGAAGCGTAGTGAATAAGTTTCTTCATGATTCCACCATGTAAAAGTCAATCTGTCGGCTTTCCCGGCTGGCTGCTTTTACCTTCACCCGCACCTGCTGCCCAAACACGTAGGTGTTGCCGGTGCGCCTTCCAATTACAGCCTGCTCTTTCTGATGATACACATATTGGTCGTCTTTCATTGATGGAATGCGCACCATGCCTTCACATTTATTTTCAACCAACTCCACATAGATACCCCAGTCGGTAAGACCGGAAACAACTCCGTTATATTCCTGCCCAACCTGGGTTTCCAGATATTCTGCCATCTTATAGCGAATGCTGGCGCGTTCGGCCTCGGCAGCCTGATTTTCCATATTGGAACTGTGCTTGGCCAATTGCTCGATACGCTGCGAGGAATAGGAAGCAGGAGCAGCCTTACCTTCCAGATAATGCTGCAGCAGGCGATGCGCCAGCAAATCCGGATAGCGCCTTATGGGCGAAGTGAAATGGGTATAATGGGCAAAGCCCAATCCAAAATGGGATGTTTTTTGTCCGGTATAAACGGCCTTGGCCATGCTGCGCACGGCCATATTCTGCAACAAAGCTTCTTCCGGCTTACCGGCAATCTGATCCATGAGGCGGTTCAGGTCGCGCTTGAGCACCTTTTCATTATCCACTTGAAGTGTATAGCCAAACTTGCGGCACATCAGCACCAGATCACCAAGCTTCTCTTCCTGGGGAAGATCATGCACTCTATAAATGAAAGGGAAACGACCGGTTTGCCTGTTTCGCTCATGAATATGGAAAGCCACTTCGCGGTTGGCCAGCAGCATGAACTCTTCAATGAGTTTGTGGGCGTCCTTGCGCTGTTTGACCATGATGCCGATGGGTTTACCCTGAGCATCAAGTTTAAAGCGCACCTCGGTAGTTTCAAAATTCACCGACCCTTCCTTCATGCGCTGTTCGTTGAGGATTTTGGCAAGTCTGTTCACTTCCAGCAGTTCGGCGGCAAAATCACCCTCACCCGTTTCGAGCACCTGCTGGGCTTCTTCATAGGTAAACCTACGGTCACTGTATATTACTGATTTCCCAAACCAGCGCTGAACCACATTGGCCTGAGCATCGAGTTGAAATACGGCGGAAAAGGCCAGTCGGTTTTCATGCGGGCGCAGAGAACACAGGTTGTTGCTGAGTTTTTCAGGCAACATGGGTATGGTACGATCCACCAGATAAACCGAGGTGGCGCGCTGAGCAGCTTCCAGATCTATGGGGTCGCCGTCCTGAACGTAGTGCGACACATCTGCAATATGTACACCTATTTCTACATGGCCATGATCCAGTTTCTGAAAGCTGATGGCATCGTCAAAGTCCTTGGCATCTGCCGGATCTATGGTGAAGGTCAATACCTTCCTAAAATCACGCCTTTGCTTGATTTCTGCATCAGCGATGACATCGGGTATTTCTGCGCAATGGGCATCGGTGGCGGGCATGAACGACAGGGGGAAACCAAATTCGGCAACAATGGCGTGCATCTCGGTATCGTTGTCGCCGGGCTTACCAAGCAGATGCAGCAGTTTGCCCTGGGGATTGCGACGGTGCTCAGGCCAATCAATAATTTCCACCACGGCTTTATGTCCGTCCAGCGATTCATCGGCCTTCATATCCACGAGGATATCCACGCCAATGCGCTGGTTGTCAGGAAGCAGGAAGACATGATTTTTGAACACATCGAGTACGCCGGTATACGGGCCGCGATGACGCTGTAAAATGCGCATCACCTCGCCAATGGATTCCTTCCGTTTTGCCGGACGCACACGAGCTTCTACGATATCGCCCGGCAAGGATCGGTTGCGCTTTGCTTTGGGAACAAAAACATCTTCACCACTTTCCTGAAGAATCCACCCGTCGCCGCTTCGCGTAACTTCCAGCTTGCCGTGCACTGTATGCAGTTCAGGTTGCAGGTAATATTTTCCGCGTTCCAGCTGTTTGATTTGCCCCTGCGTAGCCATTTGCTCCAACCAGGCAGGCACATGGCGTTGCTGATCGGAAAATTCAGGCGAAAGCCTTCGGCTTACCTGCTTGTGGTTCAGGGGTTTCCCACTTGCCTCCTTGAGAATATCGAGGATGGCTGCCTGTATGGAAGTATTTCCTGCCACGGTGCAAAGGTATGTCCGGATGCACTTTTCCGGCTATTCAGGAAATTTCAATGGTTTTTATTTAGTATTGAACAAAGAAACCCATATATGCATTCAAGAACCTTTCCATTGCTGTTGGCGCTCAGTTTTTATGCGACAAGTGCACAGGCGCAAACCGACAACGACGCTTTATGGATGCCTGCTAAGAATTTATGTGGCGGAATTATATATCAACACAGCCAATGGAATCATTACTGGGAGGGTACGCGCTTTCGCGAAAACCTGAACATCGGCACAGTGACCAGCAATGCAGTTATGGCTATGGCTTCCTACGGCATTCATGAGAACCTCAACGCCATCGTGATGCTGCCCTGGATGAAGAACCAGGCATCAGCAGGAACCCTCATTGGGCAGCAGGGCATTCAGGATTTAAGCGTCGCACTGAAGCAGTATCTGATTGGTAAAAAACTTTGGGGCAAATACAATTTGAATCTTGCCACTGTAGCGGGAATGAGTACACCGCTCACCAATTATGTTGCCGATTACCTTCCATTGTCCATAGGAATGCACAGCACCAACGGCTATGTGCGCGCCATTGCCGATGTAGAGCGCAATAAATGGTATGCTACCGTTACGGCCTCCTACATCCTGCGCTCCAATGTGCGCATAGACCGCGCAGCCTACTACACAACGGAGATGAATTACAGCAACGTGGTAAACATGCCATCGGTGGCCACCATGTTGCTGCGCATCGGATACCGCAGGAGCGCCGATCATTACGTGGAGCTGCTCACCGAACGTATGGAAACCATTGGAGGATTTGACATCCGCCGCAACGACATGCCTTTTTTAAGCAATAACATGGATGCGCTGCGCATGGGCCTCGCCGGCAAATGGGCCCTAGGCTCGGGCGGCGTAAGCATCATGGGTTCGGGAATGTACACCCTGGCAGGCCGCAATATGGGCCGCAGCACCATGCTGAGTCTGGGCGCCGTATATCAGACGGATTTCACAAAAAAAACCATAAAGAACTAAGGCCTTCATCATGAACAAACATATACTCACCTTCGCTGCTCTTGCTTTAGCCTTAACGTCATGCGTTCGTGATCAGGAACCTTTCAGCCTGGATTTCCCCATGTTGCAACCACAGAATGCCGATACCGGCGCAGGTTCCTGGAAGCCGATTCTACTTGGTAAACCTGATGATGTAGCGGTAGCGGCACCTATTGCCATAAGCGCTGCAGACTACAAACTGGAGTTGCATGAAATTACCGAACGGCAGCAAAACAGAACCGGCAAGGATGAGGCCCTGCTCTCCTACTGGGGTGCCGGCACCGTGCTGCGCTGGAACGAACTGTTGCGCGAATTGGTGGCCAAATACAACCTTCCTACGGTAGCCAACCCTGATGGAACCTATCCTATACCCAGCAGCGCCAATCCTTTGGCCTACCCTGCATTCCCATTTGCTAATCCACCATACGCCGCCAGAGCCTATGCCTACGTGAGCGCCGCGCAATACGACGCCTTGGTTTCGGCTAATTTCTACCGTCAGAAATACCGCAGGCCTGTACCTTCACAGAACCTGAACAGTATTGTTGAATTGATTCCGGTATCTGGAGCATATAGCTATCCTTCCGATGACATTACCGCTGCGGGCGCTGCCGTAGCCATGATGAAGCTGCTGTTTCCTGGTGAGCAGGCATACCTGGAGGCTAAGCTGGATGAATGCATCAATACCATGATTTTATCAGGAACCTGCACGCGCAGCGATGCCCTGGCCGGGGAAAAGCTGGGTAGAGATGTTGCTGTGAAGTTCATTTCCCGCGCGCGTACCGACCGGGCGGGCGCCGCAGTGGGTACACCTGCCGACTGGAAGAAACTGGAAAGCGATGCCATAAATCGCGGAGAAATACCCTGGTTCAGTCGTGAAATCCCGGAAAGGCCGCCTATGCTGCCCCTATTTGGAAAAGTTAAAGGCTTTTTAATGGATTCACTGGAAATGGTGAACGGCCGACCTGTTCCTCCGCCTTCCACCAATTCAGATCAATTCCGGAAAGAACTTGCTGAGGTGAAGTCATACAGTAAAAATGCCACCCGTGAGCATTTCCGCATTGTGCATTTCTGGGGTGACGGGGTAGGCACATATACACCTCCCGGACACTGGAACGCCATCGCCTGTGAAGATTTTGTGCGCGAGCACTTCAGCGAGGTACGTTGGGCCAGGAATCTAGCCCTGTTGAACATGAGCATGATGGATGCGGCCATCTGTTGCTGGGATGCTAAGTATTTCTACTTCAGTCCTCGACCCAGTCAGATAGATCCGGAAATCAAAACACTCACCGGCCTGCCCAATTTCCCTGCCTATACCAGCGGACACAGCACCTTCAGCGGGGCTGCAGCAACCCTGCTCGGACATATTGTTCCTTCCAGGGCTTCCACCTACAACGCCATGGCTTCAGAAGCGAGTTTGTCCAGGCTGTATGGGGCCATCCACTACCGCAGCGATATTGAAGTAGGCATGAGCATGGGCAAGATGATTGGCAGCAAAGCCGTGCTGCGCGCCCAAAGCGACGGCGCCGAGTAGCCGCGGATCGTGGTAGCCGCGGATAATCATCCGCGGGCTACCCGCGTCAGAACCCCAGGATATACCCCGTTCCCATCAGGGATATGAAGGCTATGGTAATCCCATAGAGTGTATAATACATAGTCGTTCCTCCATGCCCTATCAGCAGTGTAATCAAACAACTTCCGAAGCAAAACATTCCTCCGAATATCAGAAAGCCAATGCCCAGTTTGCGCAGGCGGGCATAATGTGGTTTTTTAATTTCGGCGAGAAATGCAGCGGCTTCCTCAGAATCCGGAGCAGTTTCATGTAAATAAGCTTCCACATAACTGATGCTTCGCTCTTTTTTGTACATGCGATAGCATGTTCTCCTATGGCATCCAAGTTTTAATTAGGCACTTAAACAGTAAGATGGCAAAAACACTGGAAAGTCAGGGTCTGTGCTTTGTATGTTTGCAAGCCGCATGGAGCCTGAAAAGAATTATCATCCCTCAGCCGTTGAAGACAAATGGTATGCCTATTGGATGCAACAAGGCTATTTCCGTTCTGTTCCCGATGAACGTGAGCCATATACCATCCTGATTCCGCCACCGAATGTAACCGGGGTG
>CANHRE010000083.1 GCA_947463095.1 Flavobacteriales bacterium
GATTAACTTGGCCTGAGATGTAGGAACAGTATGTTACAGCAAAAGGTTAATGACCCCGGGCCGTAATGAACTTCCCATCATAAAACAACAGCGCATGAGCCAAGAAGATATACGCTGGGAACAGCGTCTTCAGAATTACAATAAAGCACCGGGCCATCTGTCGCAGGCGCTGCAAATTGAAGCTCCCTGCATGATTCAGAAGGCGGGCATTATCCAACTTTTTGAAATGCATTTTGAACCGTGCTGGAATCTGCTCAAGGATTTTATGGAGGCCCAGGGTTTACAGGATGTCAAATCACCGCGCAGCGCCCTGAAGAAGGCTTATGAAAGCGGATTAATAAGTCATGGACACGTATGGATGGAACTTAGGCCAGACCGAAATCTAAGTTTCCACACTTACCACGAGCAAAGGGCCTCAGAACTGGAAGCCCTGATTCGCCGGAAGTATTTTCCACTGCTGGAAGCCTTGCAGCGTGACTTCAATGCAAAAACTGCATGAACAACGAATTCGGACTTATTCCCAGAGACCTTACGGATATCTGCGCGGTGTTGGCGAAATATCCGGAAGTGAAAGTGGGCGTTCTATTCGGAAGTCGTGCGAAAGGCAATTACCGAACCGGCAGGGATGTGGACCTGGCGCTGAACGGGAAGACATCAGCAGCAGGATGGTGGCCGATATCGCCGATGAACCCAACGAGGAAACCCTATTGCGCTACCCCTTTGACGTGCTGAACTACCACCGCATTGAAACGCCCTCGCTGCGGGCGCACATTGACCGGGTGGGGAAATGTATTTCCAAGGCTGGTTCAAAAGAGGTAATGCTTTGAGCCCGGCTGGCCCTCACGGCGCATACACCGTCTTCTGCCGCGTTACGGCGCTCTGGCTGAAGTAGTAGCGCAGGTCATTGAAGCCATAGCGGAATAGGATCTTACCCTGATGCTTCAGGGGCGGGCTGCACACGACGCTGCCCGAATTGCCCTCAAAGCCCGGAGTGCCCGGCTCGGCCGTAGATGCATACAGGTGCAGGGTCAGCCGAATTACGTCGCCCTTGGAGGTCTTTCCGCTCCACTCCTTGCCGTCCACGCGGTCAATAAACAGGCGGTCGGCCTTGTCACCGGCCCATGCAGAATCAGCCAGAAACGCAGTGGCCTTCTTGAATTTCAGCGATATCGTCCAGGTTTCAACGATGGGTGACCCCTGCACACCGGGAAACTGGGTTACTACGGTAGCATCCTGTACAGTGAACGTTGCCGAGCGGGTGAACAACTGCGCCTGCAGCGATGGCAGGGCTGCAAGGCAGCTAAGAAGCAAACAGGCGGTATGGTGAATCAATCGGTTCATGGTCTTGATGGTGATTGGGCAGGTAATGCGGTTTTATTGATGTGCATGATGCGGTTGAATCCGTCGGAGCTGGACAGCTGCAACATGTAGTGTCCCGGATGATCCAGGCCCCTGATGAGGAACACCACAGAACTTTGTGCCTGCACCGGAACGCTGCCTGACGAAACCGGCCTGCGGTTATTTCCCCGGCTGAACAGGGCATAGCGAAAACTTCCCGAAGCTGCGGAAAACACGCGCACATACAGGAACGGCTGCACGGTAGACTCCGGCATTTCCGAAAGCAGCTGGGTGCTGTTGGGACGGAAATAAGGATTGCTGCCCAGCAGGCTTATTGCAGTGTAAAAATCAGGGATGCCATGGCCCTGGAACGGATCCGGCATGCCGCTGTGGTTACAGGACTGGATGATGGCTTCACGCAGGCTTTCGGCATTGAGTCGCGGCACAGATTGCCAGAGGCAGGCTGCCAGACCGCTGAGCAGCGGCGTGGCATAACTGGTTCCGGAGCCCTCGGTGAAGGATCCATCGCCCTGCACCAAAGGGATATCCACGCCCGGAGCAGCCAGTTCCGGCTTCAAACGCCCGTCGGCGGCAGGTCCATGCCCGCTGAAGGATGCGCTGTTGCCCTCCAGGTCGGTAGCACCCACACTCAGAACTCCATCGGCGTCGGCAGGTGCTGAAATACGCTCCCAAAAGCCATCGCCTTCATTGCCGGCGGCACTCAGCACCAGCATGCCCCGCGTGGCGGCAATCGCAGCAGCCCTGCTGATCAGGGTCGTTTTTCCATCCAGGCCCTGCCTTCCAAAGTTAAAGCGAAGGGGATCGTCAAAGGTGGTATAACCCAGCGAACTGTTGATGATGTCCGCGCCCATGCTGTCGGCATACTCAGCGGCAATCAGCCAGTAAAAAGTTTCTACAGGCCATTCCGAGTCAGCGTCCTCCGTTCTGAGCAACAGGTAAGATGCATCGGGAGCCGCACCCATCAGCACATTGGGCTGCTGCGCGGCAAGACAACCCAGCACGCGTGTACCGTGGTCGCTGTAAGCATATACCCAGTCGCCGTGGTTTACAAAGTCGCGGGTGGCAATAATCCGCTGCGCGTTGTTCAGGCTGTCGAAGGCAGGAATTCGGTTTACCCCGGGGAAACCAGCGTCGAGCACGGCTATCAGCATGCCCTTACCTCTGAAACCAAGGTCATGCAACCTGATGCCGTTCATCTGTTTTAGCGGCTCATAGCTCATGCCATAAGCACGTGTGGCCATTTGCAGCAAGGGCTGGGTGCGCAGCAGATCCAGCGCCGCGGGTTCAGGTGCGTGGCGCAATTCAGGAGCCGGCTCCCTTAGTATTTCTTTTTGGGGAAGGTAGGGCAAGGCTGGGCCAAGGTCTTCAATGCCCGAAACCATGGGAAGGCTGCGCAGCTGCTGCAGGGCAAGGCTGTCGCGCACCTGAACCAGCAGGGCATTCATCCAGCGGCTGGCATAGCGCAGGCGCACCCCGGGCATGGCAACCACCTGTTTCACGTAGTCCCCATTCAGCGGCCAGTCGAGGCTGTCGGCAGTGATGCCCTGAATCAGTCTTCGCCTGGCAGCCCTGGGACTGAACAATACCGCGTCATCAGCCGGGCGTGGTTTATCCTTGAGCAACAACATCATGCTGCGCGCACCTGATGGCGTTTGAACACCCGCAGATTCCTGAGCCTGCAGCATGCTTCGCGACAAACACAGCGGAAGCAGCAGAAGCAATATGGCATGGAAGCGCCTCATGGAGATCATGTTGCAAGGTAATACCTTGGGGAGGAATGAGGTAAATGAACTCCTGTAATCAGATCAACAACATGCACATGCACAAACAAAGTCAAGCATTCCTTGCAAGAACAACCAAGGAAATAACTTTTGTTCTTTTTCATCGCCAAAAGAACCAAAAGCTAGTCGCTGCGAATAAATTTCTTGAAAACTACAGGTGTCGACCCCGGCTCGCTTAAGGTCCGGCGACGCTCCGTTTTATGAACATGATGGTCACGAAATCCGTTTCTTAAAGAAGCGCCCATAACAAAGCAGGAGGCCGGCCGAAAGCGAGCAAAGTAAACTGAACTCATTTGAGTATCGTTTGTCGGCACCCTTGTTTTCTACGTAGTTTATTCAATGCGACATCGCTAACGTACAAAACGTAAATCTCAACCAGATTTTATGCGCCCAACTTTATCGAAGAAATCATTAAGTCACTGTTATACAATACGTTTTTAATGGAACTGTCAGCGCAATGATTATCAATCTGTTAAAAGTCTGGCTTCTAACATTCTGATGTTCACCTCTTTCTCAAGGATAAAAACCCTTTAGCCGGATATACACTTCCACCCCGTCGGCCACGCGGTTGCCGGGTTGTTTGATCAGGCTCACATACTGGCGGTACATGAGGCCCAGGCCCGTTCCGTACCATTCATACTCGGAAATGCGATACAGGAAATTGCTGTCGGCCTGTCGGTTTACCCGAACCGCGCGCTCGGCGCTGAGCAGCCCGTTGCTGTATCCGCTGCGGATGGCACCAATGCTGTAGTTGGATGGCTCGAAACTGTTCAGTGCATTGCCGTTCCAGATGCGTTTTTCCCGCACGGGATAGGACAACACGATGGTGCGTACATTCTCTTCCCACCATTCGGCATGGGTGCTGCGGTTCTGAACGGAGAAGACTCTGTTCATGCGCCAGGTCTTGCCCGTATCGTAGGATACGCTGCGTTCGATGCGCAGGCTGCGGCTTCCATCATTGTTGGGTATCCAAGATTCGGCAAACTCGCGGAACAGGATTTTGCGGTACTGCACGGAATCTGCCTGGCTGCTGTGGATGAAGGAATCCACCTCGTAAATGCGCACCTGGCCGGAATCGTAGGCAAAGAACTCAGGACCGCTGAAGCCTGGGTTTTCTTCCACTCGGTCATCGCAGGAAGCCAGCAAGAGCAAGAAGCCCAATGCACAAAACAACCCGGTGTACAACCTTGCCATGAGGCAAAAATACGCAGCGGGCTTCGATTCCCTTTGTACCTTTGCGCCATGCCTTTGATTTTGGACGGAAAAGCGGCAGCGGCAGCCATACGCGAGAAGCTGCAGCGCGAAGTTCAGGCGCTGGCTGAACAGGGACAAAGGCCGCCGCATCTGGCTGCCATCCTGGTAGGCAGCGACGGCGCCAGCGAAACTTATGTGTTCGCCAAGAAAAAGGCTTGCGACACAGCCGGTTTCTTGAGCAGCGTGATTCGCCTGCCCGAAGACATCAGCGAAGACGCCCTCCTGGCCGAAATTCATTCCATCAACCAAAATCCGGATATCGACGGGTTGATTGTACAACTGCCGCTGCCCGCCCATATCAGCGAGCGGGCCGTGATGGACGCCATAGTGCCGGAAAAAGATGTAGATGGGTTCCACGACCGCAACATCGGCAAGCTGGCCAAGGGCAATCCCGACTTTATACCGGCAACGCCCCTGGGCATCCTGTTGCTGTTGCAGCATTACGGCATTGATCCTGTGGGAAAACACTGTGTAATACTGGGCCGCAGCAACATTGTGGGAAGGCCCCTGAGCATCCTGTTGTCGCTGCCCGGCAAAAACGGAAATTCCACAGTAACCTTGTGTCACAGTAGAACGCAAAACCTCTCCAGCCATACAAAAAGCGCCGACATTCTGGTTGCCGCCCTGGGCCGTCCGCGCTTTGTGGGTGCCGACATGGTAAAACCCGGAGCGGTGGTGGTGGATGTGGGCATTACCCGTGTGGACGCCCCGGAACTAAAATCGGGCTACCGCCTGCACGGTGATGTGGATTTCGATGCCGTGGCGCCACTTTGTGAAGCCATTACACCGGTTCCGGGCGGCGTTGGCCCGATGACCATCGCGGGACTGCTGATGAATACCATGAAAGCTCGAAAGTTGCAGTTGCAACTCCAATCGCATACCGCCTAAGCCATGAGTCATTTCCCGCCTGCAAGTCTTCCTTTGATGGAACAGTTCTATACCCTGCAGGGCGAAGGTGCGTTCAGCGGACAGGCGGCCTATTTCATCCGTCTGGCAGGCTGCGACGTGGGCTGTGTATGGTGTGATGTGAAAGACAGCTGGGATGCGGAAAAACATCCGCGGGTTTCTGTGGAGGCCATTGTGGAAGCCGCCGCGGCGCATCCGGCGCGCATTGCGGTGATTACCGGAGGCGAACCCGCCATGTACGATTTGAATCCGCTGTGTGAGGCCCTGCATCGCCTGGGCTTCCGCGTGCACATAGAAACATCAGGCGCCTATCCCCTGCTTGGCACCTTCGACTGGATTACGGTTTCACCGAAGAAATTCAAACAACCCCTGCCCTCGGTATGCGCCCGGGCCGATGAACTGAAAATCATCGTATTCAACAAAAGCGACTTTGACTGGGCGGAACAGCATGCCGCACATTGCCGGGAATCCTGCTTGATGCTCCTGCAGCCGGAATGGGACAAATCCGAGGCAATGACACCCCTGATCATTGACTATGTAAAGCAACATCCGCGCTGGCGCATATCGCTGCAAACGCATAAATGGATGGAGATTCCGTAAAAAAGTGGTAAGTGGTAAGTGGTAAGTGGTAAGTGGTAAGTGCCTGAAATTCGTTGACGGTTTGTTAAGAGGGGCAGCAGAATAATCCCGTAGGGATGGCACATCGGTAGCCCCGGAGGGGCGGAATATGAATAGTGGCAAGTGCCTGAAATTCGTTGACGGTTTGTTAAGAGGGGCAGCAGAATAATCCCGTAGGGATGGCACATCGGTAGCCCCCGGAGGGGCGGAATATGAATAGTAGTAAGTGCCTGAAATTCGTTGACGGTTTGTAAAGAGCGCCAAGGGAATAATCCCGTAGGGATGGCACATCGGCAGCAATCAGAGTTACACAAAATTCAGAATCCCCCCTGTCGTTCATTGCATTCACTTACGGGGCAGGCGTAGGGATGGCACATCGGTCGGAAATTGTTGCGGGTGTGCGGCCCTTAATGGTTTTCAGGAACCGTCCTTCGACTCCCCCTGTCGCTCGTTTTTCTCGCATACGGGGCAGGCAAAGGTGCAGCACAGCAGCGGCGTGGTTGAGCGGTGGATTCGTAACGCCCGCCCTAGCGGGGCTCCGTTGAGCCTATAAACGAACAAAGCCGCCCGAAGGCGGCTTTGTTCGTTAGGCTTATCAAATATGGCCTTGCAGCAACGGTCATGGCAAACTGCTTGCCCTAATCACAGGGTCGAACTAAGAGGGGGTGTGGTTCGACACCTACAATTAGGGGCAGCCCTTCCCCGCCGCTCGCTGCACTCGGGCGGGGCAAGCAGCTCAGGATGACAGCACCATGACAATGAGTTTAATCCCCTTTCACAAAGCGAACGCTGTACTTCACGCCGTTCACCTCGGTGCTGAGCAGATACATGCCTTCGCTGAGGTTACTCAGGTTGAGTTTGGTCTGGCCTGCGTTGTGGCTGGACAATACCCTGCCGGAAAGGTCGCTGATGGTATAGCGTGTTGCACCTTCAGGCAGTTGAATGTTCAGGGATTCGTGGGCGGGGTTGGGGTAGATGTGGATGCCGTTTATATCAACACCTCCACTCATGGCAGTTGCTTCGCGCGCTACATGCGTAGTTTCCAGTTCAAGCTCCTCGCCACTTATTACGTCTTTATCAGCCACCACATGATTTACGGCACCAGGCGCGCTGCCCACACCTGCGGTGATGTACCAGTCTCCGGTAGTGGCGAACAGACTGCCTTCGGTGCTGGTAATTGTGCTGCCGCTCACGCTGCCGCCGATGCTGCGCCATACGCCTCCGTCCAGCAGGGCTACGCGGTCAAAACCGGAACCCGCCAGAATTTTCAGGAAGGTTTCTGCGGAACCTGCGCCGCTGCTCAGGCGCTGTACACGCCAGTAGCCGGTGCTGCTGATGGATGCCAGGTCGGAGTTCAGGTCGCCGTCAATAGTATTGGGATTGGCGGCTACATAATCCAACTGCCAGTCGTTGTGGGTGCCGGAGGTGTTCAGGCTGATGCTGTTCAGGCTCAGACCGTCGCCCTTGCTCAGCGGCACCGTGATGCTGTTGCCGGAGAAGGCGCCATTGGTTTTCAGCACATAAGCCCTGTCCTTGATGTTGGAACTGTTGTTCTGTCCGCTGATGTCGTTTCCGGTCAGGATGAACTTCTTGCCGTTGGGGTCCAGGATGCCGCTGTTGAAGCGCACGCTGCCCAGGCTGAGGTCTTTGCCGAGCAGTACCCTACCGGAAGGCTTTTGCAGCACGACGGTTTCTGAGAACTCGTTGGCGGTATCGCAAGTGATGGTTTGGTTGTTGGTACCTGTAATCAACACACGGTTGAAGGCGCCGTCTTGCCAGGCTTTGCCCATGGTGATGTTTCCTTTGGCGTTCAGAATTCCGCCCTGCACACGGCTGTTGGTGCCGCTCAGCACAAAGTTTCCGTTTACCTGAATGGTATCGTTGTTGGTAACGCTAATGGTATTGCTGTCGGTCTTGGCAATGCTGAGGTTATTGAACTGGATGCGCACGGGGTTGGTGGTAGCCAGGCCAAAATCAACATTGCTGTTCTGATTGCCGGTGAAGTTCCAGGAACCCGTTCTGGGGTTGAACGTAGAGGCGAAGTCGCGAGAGAAGTTGCCGGAGCAGTTCACCACGCCGTTATTGCTGGGGGCATGGAACACGCCATTACGATCCAGATAGAAGTGATTCAGGTTCAGAATCGCATTGCTGCGTCCGCTGAAGATGCTGCCGCGCACGTACATCATCGAGGCCACATCCATACCGGCGCCGGAAGATTCAGCGTAGCCGTTGAAGGTGAGGCTGAAGCTGTCGCAGGATATCTTGCCACACTGATTTTCTACCGAGAAATAGGCGCCCTTCAGGTCCATATCATCGGCATTAATGATGGTATTCTTCGCTTCTACCTTAATACGACCACTGTAGGCGGTGGTAGTGTTGAAATCACCCAATTCAAGGGTATCGCCGATGGTGCACCACTTGTTGGAGGTGGCATTGAACAATACGTTTTTGGTATTGCAGGGCAGCACATCGCCGCTCCAGTTTTCTTTGGTAAAGGCGGACTGGTCGGCGCCGCCGCCGTCCCAGGTTGCTGTGCCGGTGCATGATGGGGCGGGGGCAGATCCATAGGTGTACACCCGCACATGGCCGGAATTATCTGCAGTGCCGTCATTTTGTAATGCACCAATGGCCAAGGTGTTGCCATCGGAGGAAAGGGCTATAGCATAGCCTGAAAAATCATCCGCTGCTTCGCCGTCAATATCGCTGCCGCGCTGCACCCAGGCGGAAGTGCCGCTGTTCCATACATATACCCGCACATGGCCGGCACTGCTTGCAGTGCCGTTGTTTCCAGGTGCACCTATCGCAACTGTGTTGCCATCGGAGGAAAGGGCTACGGACGAGCCTGAAAAATTATCCGCTGCTTCGCCGTCGATATCGCTGCCGCGCTGAACCCAGGCTGATGTGCCACTGTTCCATACATATACCCGCACACGGCCGGCATCAGCTGCAGTGCCGTCGTTTCCAGCTGCACCTATCGCAACTGTGTTGCCGTCAGAAGACAGCGCTACATCAGCGCCTAAAGCATCATAATACGCTTCGCCGTTGATATCGTTGCCGCGCTGAACCCAGGCGGAAGTACCGCTGTTCCATACATATACCCGCACATGGCCGGCTTGCGATGCAGTGCC
>CANHRE010000084.1 GCA_947463095.1 Flavobacteriales bacterium
GGATGCTCCGTATTCCTGCATTAACTTTTTCCCGCTTAAGTCAAAAATGCTTGCCTTGAAAGATTCATTGCCTGCTTCAATGTGGAGCAGTTCTTTTGCCGGATTTGGGTAGCTGCGGATGGCCATACCTGGAACATCTACGGTGGCTGTACTGCCGTTTACAGACTTCCAGTAATATGGGTGAGCCACACGCCTGCTGGTATACACCTTGTAGCCACCTGCGGGCAGCGATATAGCCCCGTTCTTATTGTTCACATCCAAGCTGTCACCGCTTAGGTAATCATACCAGCGACCGGTGAAGGGGAAATTCGGATCGGCGCTGCCCGCTGCCATCCCGAAGTTGCTGACTACCACCACATTCAGGTTTGGATGCCACAGATTCAAACGCTTATACTGCCCGGCCGCATTCAGATCATAATCAACGGGAAATGCCACCTCGTCAAAGGTTTTCAAATAGTTCATGGCGGCCATCACATAGTACAGTTTACGGCGGTTGGTATCATTCCAGTAATCCCAACGAACAGGTTTTACATCCAGCCGGCAGTTAGGGCTTTCCGTTCCGTTGCTGCAATAGTTGATGGAATAATCGTAGCCCAATTCCCCAAACTGCCAGATCATTTTCGGACCCGGCACCGGCAGAAACAAACAGGAAGCCATAGCAACCCTGCTCAGACCCACCGGCAGGTTCTGCACCAGATAGGAACCTGAGGCATTGCCGAACTTTTTATTCTTATACATCAGGCGTTCTTCATCATGGCTTTCCATATACCCAACTATACCGTTCTGATTAAAGCCCCTGTGTTCGCGGCTGATGGCCCAACCGAAGTCAGAACTACCAAGAAAACCCATGGTGGCCTCACTAAACGGCGCATTGCCATTGCCCCAGGTCAAGAAGCCGTAGTCGTTGAGCTCTTTTTCTTCACTATTATCCGCAAAGTGTTCCAGGATCAGATGTATGCCGGGGTCCACAGAGCGAATCTGGTCGGCCATGCGCTTGAGCAGGGCTATACGCGACGCATCGTAGCGACCCCAGGCGGCTACATCGCTGCCCGAGTTTACCTGTGTAAAGCCTTTAGAAAGATCGAAGCGGAAACCGTCTACTTTAAATTCCTGAGTCCAATACCGCAGGATTCGATCCATCCAATATTGGGTAGCGCGGCTTTCATGGTTCATGTCATAGCCCACATTGAAAGGGTGACGGGCATCAGGGTTCACCCAGGGATTATTATTGGCCGGTTTAAAAGCGGCGCTGTTCCAGTAAAGTTGACAAAGAGGACTTTGGCTGAAGGCGTGGTTAAACACCACATCCAAAATCACAGCAATGCCTTGTTTGTGTGCGGCATCAATCAGTGCTTTTAGATCATCGATACGGCCATAGTATTTATCCACGGCCATATGGAAGGAAGGATTATATCCCCAACTGATATTGCCTTCAAACTCATTTACGGGCATCAGCTTTATGGTATTGATTCCAAGTTTCTTCAGGTAAGCCAGGCTATCCTGAACGAATTTAAAAGTATGGGCTGCTGAAAAATCGCGCAGCAGCAATTCATAAATGATCAGTTTTTCCTTTTTGGGGCGTTGGTAACCCTGAGTGGTCCATGTGTAGGCGGTCTTGCCTGGGGTCATTACACCCACGGCACCATTGGTTTTACCTTTTGGATAGGGTTTGAGGCCTGGATACGTTTGAGTGCTAATGAACGCATCATCATATTCATTCAGCACCAGTTCACTGAAAGGGTCTGCAACACGTATTTTGCCATCCACCCAATACTGAAATCCTACTTCTCTGCCAGGGGTGAGGTTGGTTATATCAACCCACCACAGTGACTGCGCAGGGCTGTATTGCATGAAAAAGGCCGTATCGGGCTCCCAGTTGCTGAAGTCGCCGATGGCATATATAAAACTCTTATTCGGGGCAAACAGCACCAAACGCACCTTATCGGATGCCAGGTAATTGACCCCTTGCTGGTACGAAGCGTCGAGGATGCCGTTTTTCACCGTGGGATTCACTACAAAGTACTGCGTATCGGCAATGCTGAGGCTTCCGTCGGCGGCTGAGAAAATCAGGGTATGACGCCCTGCTCCGGCGGCATTCACCAGATATTGCAGGCTGTCGGCACTGCTCTTGCTTCGCACCTGAACGCCATCTAAGCTCAGGCTGATGCCACATGCTTTAGATGCCCATGCTTCCACCAGGAAGCTACTGCCCAAACTGCGCAGGTTTACCTTAGTTTCGGGATTTACAATGCGGGCAAACAAACCGGTGCTGAACACGGGCGAATAGATATCCTTCCCTTCTGCTGTGCGGCCTACGGTATTGCCATTTTGATCGCGAAACACAAAAGCCATGCTAAGAATCAGCTCACCGGGCTGGAATGTACCTGCCTGCGCATAGAAGTTCTTCATGTGAAAGCGCAAACGGTGCTTATTATTCCCCAGATTTTGCATCTGCACCCGGGCATCGGCTGTACCCCAGTTACCTATCACATAGCGCCAGTCTGCATTGCTTGCGCTGCGTGTTGTGATTACACCGGTATGAGCGTACACCTGTGAAACTCCGGTGAGTGCTGCATTACCCTGTGTTGCATCATAAATAATGGTAACGGAATCTTGTTCTTTTGGAAACACCGGTGATACGCTGAGTATCTGGGCTTCAGCACCCATTGTTAGGAGGCCCGACATGAGATAAAGCGCTTTTCTAAGCATGGAATTTGGAGTATGTGATAAAATTACAAAAAACACCCCGGGTTTTTGGCCCGGGGTGCGATAATTCATTACTGAACAACTTATTCAACAACCACCTTCACGCTGGCACTGCGGCCTGCCTGATCGGTAATGTTTACTAGATAAAGGCCTGAGCTCAGGCTTTGCTTCATGCTGAAACTACGGGTATTCAAACCGCTGAAGCTGCGGATACTGCGGCCGGTAAGGTCCATTACATTCACGGCGGCAATATTGCCTTCATTTAGGGTTACGTCGAACTGGCCCTTATTCGGGTTAGGGAATACGCTGAAGCTTCCCAGCGGCAATTCAGCCACGCCAAAGGTGCTTGTAGCACAACGATTCCACATGTACACAGGAAGCACCTGAGCGCTGGTTTTACCGCGCAGGTCAAGATTGCGGTTGAAGCCACCCAAACCATTGGGGCTACCACATCCTCCAGACTGGAAGTTCCAGTTTTCGCCGCGGCTGTCATCAGCATTTCCTTTGCCATTGTAATATTTGAACTGATAATTACCAGCATAGATTTTAACTGTTTTGCTGTACACCTTAGTGCTGCCTACACGGTCAAGCTTCAGGGTATCTTTATTCCAGTTTCCGATGGGGTTTTGGAGGAAGGCCATGAAATTACCTGCGGCATAAACACCTTCGCTGTTCAAGATGGTATCGCTCATGTCCACATTGAAAGTAAGATCAATCAGCGCACCGAGTTTCGCTACACCATAAACGGTATCGCCGGTTACTGCGCCTTTGTTGCTCATGGTGAATGCGCGGTTTGGACCCTGAATAATCCAGCTGCCCTTATCCGTAGCACCCCATTCCCAAGAACCTTCTTTTACCATGTACTTTGCAGTGTAGATACCATCACCAGCAGTTTTATCGCCATTGGTTCCGTCATCAAAAGCTGTAAAATCGCTCCATCCGCTCATTGAACCCTTGAACGCAACGCTGCTTAGCTTGTGCGTAGAAACAGCAGCATTGCTGTCCACCACCATGAAAGTAACATCACGCTTGTACTGGGTTGCAGGGCAGGGGCCGCAGCTGTTGAAACATACCACACTGATTACGGTGTCATTGGCACCGGTGTTAATTACACGGTTTCCACCGCCGTTGGTGCAGGCTGCAGGAGGACCTTCCCATCCACCGGAACCATCAAAGTTCACGAATTTGTACTGGTAGGTACTGTTCGCTTTCAGGGTAACCTGAAGTTTGTACGTAGTGCCTGTACCACCGTTGGATGCCTGTGCAGCAGCATCACCGGGAACCCAGTTGTTTGCCATGCCGGCGTCCTGCTGGTAGTCACCCGCAACGCGAAGACCTTGCGAGGCTACAGTTTCATTTTTCATGTCCACCTGAAAGGTGACCTTAACTGTCTGAGCGATGGCCGAACCGGCAAACATCAGACCCAGAACACTCATGTAAATTTTTTTCATAAGGATAATTCTTGGTTTCAGGGGTCGAATATAAAGAATTAGTGTCAAAAGTACACTTAGTCAAAAAGTCAACATTTTATTTTCTGATGACCTGTAAGTCACCAGAAAATTAACATCCCAATCTTTCCGGTTTACTTCTTTTTCCCTTGCTGTTTCCTTGCCTGCAACTCCTTTTGCTGCTTCATCATTTCATCCATACGCTTCTGGAAACCGCTTTTCGCCGAGGCCGGCTTTTTTCTGTTCGCCTCCATTTGTGCATGCAATTTCTTTTCATCTACCATGGTTTTAAAGAGCCACTGCTGCCCCATACCTACCATGTTGCTCACAAAGTAATAGTAGTTCAATCCGGCAGCATAGCTGTTCAGCACGCCCATGAAAATTACAGGCATAATGTACCCCAGCCATTTCATCTGTCCGGTAACGCCGGTTAGTTGGTTGTTCATGTAGGTGGTGGCCAGCGTAGAAAGGGTCATCAGGAGGGTAAACAGGCTGATATGGTTGCCGTATCCGGGGATATGGAAGGCTCCAGGAAAATTGTATATGCTGTCAAATTGGGAAAGATCATGAGCCCACAGGAATGCCTTTTGCCTGAGTTCAAAACTGGATGGGAAAAATTGAAACAGGGCAATCAGCACGGGCATCTGCAGCAGCAGCGGAATACATCCGCTCATAGGGCTCACCCCAGCCTTGCGGTATAGGCCCATACTTTCAACCTGACTTTTCTGCAGGTCGCCATTATACTTTTCCTTTATAGCATCCAGTTCAGGTTTAAGCAGGCGCATTTTCGCTGTAGATTTATAGCTCTTGAATACCAGCGGCAACAGCAACAACCTGATGGTGAAGGTCAACAGCAGGATAATGATCCCGTAGTTCCCGATGTAGTCGTCGAGAAAGTTAAACACCGGAATCACGATGTACCTGTTTACCCAGCGGAAGATACCCCATCCTAAGGGGATGATTCGGTGCAGCTCAAGATCCTGCATTCCGAGATCCACTTTATTCAGTGTTTGGAAGTGATTTGGACCGAAGAAGAAGTGCATAGAGAATTTCTTCTGTGCAGACAGGTCATAAGGCAGATATAATTCTGCCCTCATAGTTTTCACCAGTTGTTCATTGGTTCCTTTCACCTCGCGGGTAGAAAGACGTGCGTCCTTATCGAAGTTGTCGCGGGCAATCAGGGTGCTGTTGAAGAATTGCTGTTTGAAAGAAACCCATTGCAGGCGTGCTTTCAACTCTTTTTCTTCATAGCTCATTTCGCTGATGTACTCCGGATTTTCCTCGGGCATGCGATAGTAGATGGTGCTGGTTTCGCGTTCGCGTTTCACGTCGCGCTCCTGTTTTGGCAGCGTACTCTCCCAAACCAGCTTCAGGTCGGGTCTGTTTTTCAGAACGACCATGTTCATGCTGTCCAATTGCAGGGAGTAATCTACCAGGTAATCACCTTTGGCGAGGCGGTAATGCTGCAGGATGCTGCTTCCCTGACCATCACTGAGTCGGAAACTGATGGCTTCTTTACTCTGGGAAACCACCTGCCAGAAGCACTGGTCTGTTCTCAGGCTTCCAGCATTGGTGAAGAATTCATAGTAAAAACTGCTGTGTTCCTGGTCAAACAGCATCAGCGCGGTGCTGTCGCTGCGGCGGTATTCTTTCAGGCGAACCGAGCCAATTCGTCCGCCTTTATTGCTCAGGGTAATGGCAAGTTTATC
Organism: Flavobacteriales bacterium; assembly: GCA_947463095.1. GTDB lineage: Bacteria > Bacteroidota > Bacteroidia > NS11-12g > UBA955 > REEB481. Next base: position 5,864 of record CANHRE010000084.1, read on the forward strand.
ATTTTCAATGACAAAGCGTTCTTCTTTACCCTGAAGTGTTGTGGCAAAGCCACCCATTTCCCTGCGCTGAGCAGCAGTATCGGAAGCTGCTGCCGATGCAGGTGTTTCAGGATTTTTAAGGGTATCGGATTTTACTGCATCGGCCTGCGCCTTCGCTTTAGCCGATTCTACCCGTTCTATGGAATCCCGGCGGCGTTGTTGGGCTGCCAATTCGGCTTCGCTGGGGCGGGTAAACCAGTAATAACCGATCAGGATGAGGAAGATGAGGCCGAAGCCTACCAGTGAATTGCGGTCCATGACTCTGCCGCAAAGCTAAATCTGAAGCGTCATGCGCACAAACGCTTCAAACTACTGCCAATCAGAAGTTTAAATCATTCAACGCCTGTACTTAGAACGACGGTACGCAGAACTGCGGCTGCGGCTGTAAGCCTTCTTCCTATATGATGAAGGCGGCGGTGCCGGCATTTCAAAAAGCTCCTTGTTTACCACCATAAATTCATCGTACAGCTCACCACTGTCCAGGTTCAGTATTTTCTGAGGGTCAAAAGGCAAACCCATAAACCGGGTTTCAAAGTGCAAGTGCGAGCCGGTGGAATGCCCTGTATTGCCGCCGAGGCCTATCACATGACCTGCGTAAATCATTTCACCTGACCTAACCAGACGCTTCGATAAGTGCCCATATAAAGTTTCCAGACCATTGTGGTGACGCACAAGCACTACATTGCCATAGCCGCTGTGGTATCCGCTTACCCGAACGATGCCGTCAAACATGTTGCGCACGGTATCACCTGTTTCCAGATCGAAGTCAATGCCTTTATGCTGCCTGCCCCAGCGGTATCCATACTTTGAAGTCAGGGCCATTCCGCTCAAAGGGAGGGCAAAACCACAATCCATATGAAGGATATGCACATCCAGACTATCGGGAAGCGCATCCACATCCAGCTTGTAGGGGTTGATGCTCAGTGTGTCCCAATAAGCATACATATCCCAAAAGGGGAATCCGGGGTGCGGATAAACGGGTGGATCGGGGTGCAGCTGAAACAAAAGTCGGTTGACCTCACCGGGTATAAACAATCCTCCGGCAGCCATAAGCGATTGCTGAGCCAGAAACAAAAAAGCGAGCGCAGAACATACGCTACAGATGAGCGAGGGCTTCAAGTGCTTTTTCCCGGTCTTCATGCAATTGCGCTTTTAAGGATTCCAAATGGTCAAAGTTTCGTTCAGCCCGGAGAAAGGCATGAAACTCGAACGAGGCCGCAATTTCGTACAAATTGCCTGAAAAGTCAAAAAGGTGGGCTTCTATACTAAAGCCTTTCCCTGGCACAGCAGGATTTAATCCGATATTAGCCATACCCTTGAAGCGCCTTCCCTGCACCTGAACCGTTACAGCATAAACACCATGTGCTGGTATCAGTTTATACGGTTCATCAGGTTGAAGATTTGCCGTTGGGTAACCCAGTTGCCGGCCGAGCTTGAGGCCGTGTACAATATGTCCACCTACATTATATGGGCGACCCAGCAGTCTATTGGCTTCGTGAATATTTCCTTCAGCCAGGGCATTGCGGATTTTGGTACTGCTCACAGCCACCTGATCCACCCATTGTGCAGGAATTTCCTCTACCCTAAAACCCAAATGCTGTGCGAAGCCATGCAGGGCATGAAAGTCGCCTTCTCGGCCCCGCCCAAAGCGATGGTCATAGCCTACAACCATGGTGTGCACACCGATAGCTTCATGCAATACCTGGCGCGCAAATTCCTCCGGACTTAATCGGCTGAAATGCTCTGTGAAAGGAAGAACTATCAGGTTGCTGATACCTGCGTCTTCAAGCAAGGCTGCTTTTTCCGGGAGGGTGCTCAGCAATTTCAGGCTTTCATCGTGAGGAAACAGCACCAGGCGCGGATGTGGGAAAAAGGTCAAAACCACACTTTCACCATCCTCGGTTTCGGCCAGTGCCCGCACCCGATCAAGGATAATGCGGTGTCCTGTATGCACTCCGTCGAAGGTGCCCTGAGTAAGCATCGGACGGCGGAACGCAGGAAGTTCGCTAAGGGAGTGAAAAATGCGCATTCTGAACCGCAAATTTCGGTAATGAAGCGGGCTTTTCGCCAAATTCTTCTGTGGCTGCCAACAGGTTGGAACTTTTCAGCGTGGCATGTTTTGTATTTTTGCGGTGTGCGCGGACTGATAACCATCATCTGTTTCTCCTTTGGCCACTGGTGTTACGGCCAATTAGGCGGCACGGGAACCTATGCATTCCTGAGCACCCCGCCATCCGCCAGGGTTTTAGCCATGGGTGGAATGGTCAACGCCGTGATTGATCGCGACCCGGCATTAATCCATCAAAATCCGGCGCTGTTCAATCCGCAAATGGACCGCAGAGTGGTACTCAATTACATCGACTATGTAGGAGATATCAAAGCAGGTTATGCAGGATATGTTCATCGTTTGAAGAACGGGAAAGCCTATGCAGGTGCAGGTTTTTATTATGCCGATTACGGAAACATCGCGTCGTACGATGCAGGAGGAAACCCCACCGGCAGCATCCGGGCGGCTGAAAACTGCTTTGCACTAAGTTATGGCAAGGTTTTGGGCCAACGGCTGAGTTTCGGAGCAACGGCCAAATTTGCTTACTCCATTATGGGTCCTTACATAGGAAACGGACCTGCTTTGGATGCCGGGTTAATTTATCGGAATGAAAAAGAAGATTATCAGATTGCTGTGGTGGTGCGCAACCTGGGATTCCAGCTGGTGAGCTATGGCGATAATGCAAGGGAACCCCTGGCAGGTGATGTACAAATCGGCTTCAGTAAGAAGTTGGAGCATATGCCTTTGCGGTTTCATGTCGTGGCACATCACCTCAATAAGCCGGACATGACCTACAACCAATACCTCCCCAACCGGAACCTGTTAAACCTGAATGGCAATGACCAGAAATCCAAAGCCAACACCCTGGGCGACAAGGCCCTTCGGCACCTCGTACTTGGAGGAGAATTCCTGCTCAGCAAAAACTGGGGTGTGATGTTTGGTTATAACCACCAGCGGCGACGTGAAATGAATAACGATGCGCGCAGAGGCATGGCTGGATTCAGCTGGGGCATGAGTTTCA
>CANHRE010000085.1 GCA_947463095.1 Flavobacteriales bacterium
CCAATCCCCGTGATTCCTGTAATCAGCTATCCTCTGGATATCAAAAACGCCAAAAGACCCTATTTCACACAGGTAAAACTGTGGTCCGATTCCATCCTTCCATGTGAGAAACCCACGAATATGAGGGTACGTGTGGTGGTGCTCGGTCCGGATACTACTGCTACAGATGATAAGTTTCAGGTTTTGTTCCCCAAGGGTATGGTGTACGATACCGCTTCCCTCAAGCTTATTCGCAATGGTCCTACGGCGGTTATCGTGAAAAACGTGAATGGTGCTCAGGCCGTGGAGTGGTCGCTTCCCAGCAGCATCAGACCGGGAGATTCTATGGAATTTGCCTTCAGGTATAATACGGACGGCTACTTTTTCGGCTGCGGCCCCTTTGATATGTATGGGCAATCAGTGGTTCGGCAGGAAGTGGTTTGCGTGAAGGATAATTCAAAGTGTAAAATCAACGTCATTACCGGCAGTACCACCATTCAGCCTGCGCTGTCAAAAGGACAAATGAACTTTGTTTTCGGAAGTATCAGCAGCAAGCAGATACACAATGACAGTGAACTGGTGCAGATGAATTATCGTATTGCGAATGCCGGCGTGCGTGTTTCGCAGTCAAATCCGCTCATTATCCGTTATCATTTCGATACGGATGGCAGTGGTAACCTGACTTCCGGAGATCACCTGCTCGGCACCGATACGTTCAAGCAGAATCTTCAACCAGGCGCGGTATTCAATGTTTCCAGAGCCTTGCGCATGAAGTCTGGTTATTCCTGTGCCTTGTTAGCGGTGCTTGACTCGGTCAGTTGTGCCTGTTCGTTCAAACAGTTGCGTTTTCCTGTGCCTGCACTGTCTAATGCCGGTCCCGACAGAATACTTTGTGAGGGCGATTCTCTTAGACTGGGACAGTTTAAAACAAACGGCTTTACCTATTTGTGGGAACCTGCAGCCGCAGTGGACGATGAAACGCTGGCCATGCCTCGTTGTCTGTTGCTCAACCAGTCGGGACTGCCGGAAACCTATCCTCTATACCTCACCACCAACCGCGGACGCTGTATTACCCGCGATACGGTGCTTGTTCAGGTGAATCCTTTGCCGCTGGTATCCAGCCGCACAAAAGACACCCTGGTGTGCAAAGGCCGTCCCGTAATACTGCACGCCCGTGGCAGCGCCGCCGCAGGAGGGGTCACATTCCGATGGATGCCTGTTTCGGGCCTGTCGGATTCAACCGGACCCTCGGTTCTGGCAAGACCTGTATCCACGACCACTTACCGTGTTTTTGCCATTGACCGCAACGGTTGCCGCCGCAGTGATACCAGCCGGGTGAACATTATGCCTTATCCGGTTTCACGCTTTTCTTGGAAATTTACCTGCGAAGGTTCGCCCATGGTAGTGCGTGACTCCAGCAGCATCAGTGCCGGTTCCATCGTAACACGCTACTGGAAACTGGCAGGCCGAGATACGCTGAATGGTGCACAGCATGAGGTCAATATGCAAGGCCTGCTCAAACAAAAAGTACAACTGATTTGCGTGAGCGATGTGGGTTGCAGCGATACCTTCCGTGCAGATGTAGATGTGAAGCCTCGCCCCCGATCACTTTTTTCTGTTAATCCGGTGTGTTTCGGCGACAGCACCTTGCTGAACAGTCAAAGCAGCATTAGCTCCGGAAGTCTGAATACTCCGCTTTGGTTATTCGGCGATGGGCAAAGCGCTCAGGGGCAAAAGTTGAAACACCGCTACACTGCTTCTGATACCTTTAAACTGAGCCTGATTACCACCAGTAATCTGGGTTGTTCCGATACCCTGACGCAGGATGCCGTGGTCTTCCCCCGCCCTAAGGCTGCCTTTACCGCTCCGTCCGTTTGCCGTGGCGACACCTTGTACTTCCAGGATAATTCTGTGTTACAGGGTGATGTCATTAACACCTACTACTGGCTGATTGAAGGAAAGACCTTGTATCGAACACCAAATACGGCCCACCGCAGTGCCAAAGAAGGCTATAACCGTGTTTACCTGCATGTGCGTGGCAAGCTGGGTTGCGCAGACAGCCTGAGCGATTCCCTCTGGGTTTATCCGCTGCCCCGCCCGGCATTTTCAGTGCCGGCAGTTTGTGAAGGTGAATACAGTCGTTTCAAGGATAGCTCGACCATTTTGGCAGGAAGAATAGCTAAAAGGTTCTGGAATCTGGCCGATGGAAATACATCAACACTGATTCACCCCCTGCACCGCTATGCCGTTGGAGGAAACTATTTCGTGAAGTTACTGGAGGAAAGCGACCAAGGATGCCGCGATTCTCTGTTGAAAACCGTGGTTGTTCACGGTGCCTCGCGGCCTCAGATAAACACCGCCGACCACTGTTTCAAAGAGTATGGACGTTTTTCAGGTTCCTATACTGGTAACGGCAATCCGGCGGGATGGACCTGGCGTTTCGGAGATGGAGACTCTTCTCTGTCGCAGAATCAACTGTACCGATACAAGGCGCCCGTTACCTATCGTGTTGATTTGCGTATTCGTACAGACCGTCAGTGTGTATATGATACCTTTACTACGGTACGTGTACACGCCTTGCCTCGTGTGAACTTTGGGTTTACCAACCGATGCTACGACAATAAACTGAGTTTCAGCGATACCATCAGTCTAAATGGTGGCATTGTGCGCTCCATCCGCTGGAATTTCGGCGATGGAGATACCGCAGCCACCGGATATCCAACCCACGCCTATCCTTCAGCCGGAACGTGGCGCGTATCTGTTGTTGCCGTAAGTGACCGAGGCTGCATGGATTCGGCCGTTAAAACGGTAGCTACGTACGATAAGGTGATACCGGATTTCAGTGCTGATACGGTTTGCTTTGGAAATACCACGACGTTCCTCGACGAAAGCATTTCCCCAGGGGCCGCCATAGCAAAGTATTATTGGGATTTTAACGACGGTAGGACTTCAACGGCCAAAAACCCCAAGTACACTTACAAGCGCGAAGGGGTCTACCTGGTGAGGCATTCCATTTCTACCAGCTATAACTGCCAGTATGATACCATCAGGCGCGTTATTGTACACCCGATGCCGGTGGCAGGCTTCACTACCTTGCCTTCCGAGGGTGCCACGGTGCTCAACCCGGTTATCAGTTTCTTTGACATCAGCAGCGGCGCTGATTCGCTGTGGTACAGCAGTGGTGATGGCGGCCTTTACAGGCAGCGTGATTTTGTACACCGCTATGCCGACAGTGGATGGTATCGGGTGGTTCAGTATGTTGCGAATCAGGAAGGCTGTGCGGATACCTTCAGCAAACCGGTGTACATCAACTTCATCTACACCATGTACCTGCCGGATGCATTTACCCCCAACCGCGACGGAAAGAATGAACTGTTCGGCCCCGTTGGAAAGGGCATTGAAGGGTATGAAATGAAGATTTACAGCCGCTGGGGTGAACTACTCTATGAAACAAGGAGCAGCGATTCGTGGGACGGAACCTTCAAGGGAAGTCCGGTGCCGACGGGTGTTTATATAGTATCGTTGAACTTGGTAGACTATAAAGGCGTTCGGCACTGGCATCAGGCTACTTTCCACCTGATACGCTGATGGCCTAAGGCTCTCCGAGCGAATAGAACTCCATTTTCTCGGTGGTATGGCTGCGCAATACGCCCACGCTAAGCAGATTTACAAGGATGCGGGTGGCACGTCGGCGGCTGATGTTGAAGGCTTGGCATACGTCCGGCATAGTAACTTTAACCTGTTCTTCTACCATACGCAGGATGTTGTGTTCCAGAGGTGTGAAGCTAAACTGCTGATTTCGAGGACTTTGCTGCCTTTTCATCAAGTCAACGGTAACCTTGCTGGCCAAGATGCACTGATCGTTTACGCGCACATAGACCCACCATTTGCCCTGGTCGTCTTTGGCATAATAAGGGCGCTCTGAACCTTTGGGTACCATGGCCTCAACGATGGTTTTGCCCTCGGCTTCGTATTCCTGCAAAACCAAGTTTATCTCTGGCCTGCAGAAGAAATGGGCTGCCAGGTCCAGCATGTACTTTTCATCTTCACACTTGATACCGCCTATAGTTCTGTTGTCGCGCACCCCTACCAGGATGGTTCCACCCTTGTGGTTGGCGAAACTGACCATCGTTTTTGCAATTTTGGATGCACTGCTGATGGTTTGCTTGAAATCAAGGGTTTCGCTTTCGCCAGAGATGAGGTATTTCCTGATATGTGCCGGAATCATTCAGGTAGGTAAAGCAGATAGCTTAGTTGTTCGAAGTTGAAGATTTCATTGGCAATTTCCAACAAGTCGTCAGCCCGAACACCATCAATTTTTGCCAACACTTCCTCAAGGGTATCTACGCGGCCATTTTGAAGCACGTTTTTACCCAGGTGAAGCATGAGTCCGTTGCGGTGCTCATCGGCCATTACAATTTGTCCTTTCAGCTGATTAATGGCATTGTGCATCTGTATTATGCCCAACTTGTTTTCGCAGAGTTTCTTCAGTTCCTTTTCAATCAGGGACATTGCCCGATTCAGGTTTTTCTTGTCGCTGCTAACATAACAATGAAAGAGGCCAGAGTCTTCATAGGATGAGTAGCCGCTCTCTACACTATAGGTGAAGCCGTATTTCTCGCGAATGGCCAGGTTCAATCTGGAGTTCAGGCCAGGGCCTCCCAGCACATTGTTCAGCAGGATGAGGGCCCAGCGCTTCGGATGCGAATAGGGATAAGCCAGATTGCCCAGGATTCCATAGCTCTGCACGTGGTCAGTTCCCTTTTCGTGCTTGCTTGCTTTGTAATTGTTTATCGATGCAGTGTTGCGCAGGCCATTTTGGTAAACTGGAATATGGGCCAGCAGGGGTTCTAAAGTGCGGATGGCCCTTGTCAGGCTGATATTCCCCACCACAGAAACCACCACATTTTTTGGTCCATAGTATTGGTCTCGGAATGCGGTCAGGTCCTTGCGCTTCATGCCGCGGACTGACTCGGGAGTTCCCAGAATGTTGCCCGCCAGTGGGTGGCCGTCGAACACCTGTTCGTGGAATTCGTCGTAGATATTTTCTTCAGGGGTGTCGCGGTATAGGTTTATCTCTTCGCAGATAACCTGTTGCTCCTTCCGCAGCTCATGTTCTGGAAAAACGCTGCGGAAGGCTACATCGGTGAGTAACTCGGCGGCGCGGTTAAAGTGATCTGTAGTTACACTTGCATAAACACTTGTTAACTCTTTGGTAGTGAAAGCATTAAGTTCACCTCCTACCGTTTCGAGGCGGTTGAGTACATGGATGGCTTTTCGTTTTTCGGTGCCTTTGAACATCATGTGTTCGAAGCAGTGCGCCATACCAGGCCAAGACCCGTCGTTTCTGCTGCCGGCGCGTATCACAAACCCAATATGCGCCAGGCGGGTGCTGCTTACGCGCTGATGAACCAGCCGGAGCCCGTTGGGGAAGGTGTGCACATGATGGGATTCGCGGGGCATAGTATAGGCAAAGGTAACAACTCAGGAGGCGGAGTTTGGCTGTGGCCGACGAAAAGGCCGGCTGCTTAGAGGTGCTTAGAAGCTTCGCGGAAACTCAGTGCCTGCAAGGGCGTGCGTTGTAGAAAAGAGCGTACTTCGTTGGGTGCAGTGTAGGCATATTGGCGCAAGGCCCAGCCGATGGCCTTCCTGATGAAAAATTCTTTGGAAGCGCTGTGTGCTTCCGCTAAGCTGAACAACAATGCTGTATCGGTTTGCGCTTTGTATTTAAGCTGGAAAAGCAGCGCAGTTCTGTTTAACCACATATTGGGATGTTTACTCCAACGTTCCGCGGTTTTTCTGCGGAATTCAGTCGATGCTCTCAGCAAATAAGGTCCAAGTTGGTTGGCGGCGATATGGTCCACAGTATCCCACCATGATTTGCGCGTGATAAGTGATTCCATCAAAGCGAAGCTATCCGCATTCCATTGTTTTTTCATCTGATCCAGCAAACCCATCGCGGTATAGTGAAACTCTCTTTCGGGTAGTTCCCAAAGGGTGTTTACAGCGTGGTGTATCGCTTCAATCGGGCATGCGCGGGCTTCTTTCATGAAGGGTTTAAGCAGTTCTACCCGTTCTGGTTTCTTGATACCCAGGAAGGGGAAGTGATGCTTCATATAGGCCGACATGGCTGAAGCAAGCTCCGGATTGGCTGCTTGGCGTAGGGTGTTTATGAGTGGCTCCGGCTGAAACATGAAGCATGATAAAAAAGAAACCCCAGATTTCCGGGGTTTCTAAACATTCAATGTTGGTTCAAAAGATTAGAACCGCTCAAACTCGGAAAAGAAATAATTGCCTTCAATGGCAGCGTTTTCATCGCTGTCGCTGCCGTGGATGGCGTTCGCGTCAATACTTTTGGCAAACAGGTTGCGGATGGTGCCGGGTTCGGCTTTCTGAGGGTCGGTAGCGCCAATCAGCTTGCGGAAATCTTCAACGGCATTGTCTTTCTCCAGAATGGCCGCATAGATGGGGCCGCTGGTCATAAAAGAAACCAGGTCTTTAAAAAACGGACGCTCGCGGTGAATTCCGTAGAAGGCCTCCGCCTGAGCAGTGCTCAGTTGGGTGTATTTCAGGGCAACAACCCTGAATCCGGCCTGAATGATGTGGTCAAGGATTTTTCCGGCATGTCCGTTGGCTACGGCATCCGGCTTAATCATGGTAAAAGTGCGGTTGGTATGCATGAATGTCAATCGTTCTTCCGCCTAACCTCAAAAATCATGCAAATGTTTTCAAGGAGGCAGGTTCAGATTCGCATTTCTAGAAAAGGCATTACTTATTTGTACCTAACTTATACTGACTACCTTTGATTTTCCTAAAACATGAAATCAATCTACACCATGATCGTTCTCTGCTTTTGCGGAGTGCTTAGTGCTCATGCAGGCAGCCTTCCTTCCTCCATCAGCACCAATACCGTGTTGCTTGCTAACAACAGCCCATACACGATGGCAGGCCCTGTTACGGTTGCCAAAGGTGTTACCCTCACTGTGATGCCGGGCGTGCGCATCCAATCGAGCGGTGGCAACTTTACTTTGAATGTGAATGGAACCTTGCAGTGTCTTGGCAAGAAAGACAGCCTGATTCACATCGAAAATACCGTTGTTGTATTCAATGCGGGCTCAGTAGGTTATAAGAAGAGCACCGGTGGGGGTTCGAAATTCCTTTACACCCGCTTTGCTCCGGGGCAGACTGGCAGCGCCATACGCAGCAGCAAGGCGTCGGTATTTGCACATCACTGTGTTTTTGAAGATGTATCCTACGCCATTTCAGCATACACGGATTCCGTGGATATTTACATGAGCAACAGTAAAATTCTGGGCAAAACCAATGGTTATTCCATCTTCAATTCCTACAAAAACTGGCATTTAGAACTCATAGAAGACACGATTGTAGATGGTGGCTACCTGTATATGGGCCGCAGCAATGTGGTGCGCAAATGTCTTTTCCTTGGAGGAAGCAGTACCTATTACGGCTTATATGGACAGGCACACACCAAAGAGGCCGAGATTTCCTGTAATTATTTTAAGAATATCTACTACGGCATCAATTTTTCATCGCTGGTTGCAGGTCATGGCCGATTCATCATCCGTGACAACTACGTGGACAGTTCCTATTACGGATTGTATATGGCTTCTCAGGGAATAGAGAAGGATAGTTTCAGCATCAGCGGCAACGCCTTTACCTGGTGTTATTACGCCACATATTTTCTGAATACCACGGCAACGCCTGCGCCAATTAACTGGGCTTTACCAGGAAATTACTGGGGTAGTACTGATACCACACAAATTAAAAAATTCATCTACGACAACCGCCGTTTCAGCATGATTCCCTACAGGGTTGATTACACCGCATACCTGAATCAGCCCCCTGTGCCATGCGGTCCGGTCCCGCCAGGCTTTAAAGCCGGAATCAATTCACCCAAAGCGACTTTCGATATGGCGGTCTATCCGAATCCTGCCAATGGAGAATTTCGGATCAGCCTTCCCGGCACAGACCACTATTTCTGGACCCTCAGCGACCTGAACGGACGTACCATTGCCGAGGGAACCTGCATCGGGCAGCAACAAGTGTCCACAACGGGTCTGAAGCCGGGTTCCTATCTGCTTCAGGTGCGCAACAGCAACGGAGTTCAGGCTTATCGCCCTGTGCTTTTGCACTAAGGCCTCAGCCCTTTTCGGGATAGGCGTAGTCGCTGAGGTAGGCGTAGCGTTCAGTGAGTTTACCGTCGCGGGTAATGCGGGCTCCGTCCAGCATATCGCTATGGCTGTTGAAGAGTTCCGGTATCACATCGTGAAACAGGCGTTCGCCGAATTCACTGCTGGCGTCGCGAGGCAGTTCATTGGGTAGGTTGCCCACCGCCATCACGTCAATGGTATTGGGCAGGAAGGGCGCACAGCGTTCCTGTTTTGCGCGGTCCCAGCCGAATACCGGATCCTTGATGCTGGTGGCATCTACGGTAATGGGTACAGAACCTTCCACATCGCAGGAAATATCCGCAATCACCGCAATCCTGAATCCGGGCCAGGCCGTATCGGCTTTTTCAAACAGGCGTGGAAGGTCTTCAGTCCAGAAAATGCCGTTAATCAGCATATCACAAACCGGCAGGAATGAGCGGAAACTGCTTTCGTATTCCCTGTGGTTTTGGTAGAAATGGGCGGTATTCCAGGGTTTACCGGATTTATGCCGATACAATTCGTGGCTGTTCAGGTGCACAAAAACCGGCTGTTCATAATTGCGCAGCAGGAAATCTTCCGGCGTTACTTCCAAAATATTCAGTTGGCGCAGCAGTTCCAGCGTCCCATTGGCCACGCGCCCTGCCCCGGTAAGTGCGATTTTGATTGGCCCGGTAGTGATTTTGGCGCATTCGCGAAGCAGTTCGGCGTAATCATGGCATTGCCAAGCCGGCTTCAGGGTATAGGTTCCGCGCTTCAA
>CANHRE010000086.1 GCA_947463095.1 Flavobacteriales bacterium
CCATTCTATCCTTTTGTATTTTTCCCTATTGCCATGGCGGCGAAGGAGCTGTCCACCAAGCCCGGTATGTGGCGTAACATAGCCATCAGCATCATCCTGCTGGCACCGCTGAACACCCATTTGCGTATGCATCAGCGCTGGAACCCGGAAAATCCCGGGTTTAATGCAGATGTGCTGCGGCACAAATCGGCCCTGCAGAAGGCGATACCGGCAGATGCGCTGGTGGTGGCCGGCAACGACGTGTCGCATTTTATCTGGCTCTACCATCTGGATAAGAAAGGCTGGTGTTTTGAAAAAGATGGACTGGCGGCCGACTCGCTGCTATCCTGGCGTTCACGCGGGGCGGCCTTCCTTTACTCCGACAGCAGGAAATTGGAACAAAGGCCGGACATTGCGGCGCAGGTTGACGCATTGGTGGACAGCTTCGGCACCATTCATGTGTATGCTTTGAAGCGCAGTGAAGCCGCGCATCAGCAGGCCGTCAGGTAATCTGCCGCAGTTGTAAGAACAGGCTATCCGCAAGCCGGGTAACCTGTTGTAAGCCATGCCGGTTCCAAGGCTTACTACACGTGCGATAACGACAAAATGAATGGCGTTTAATGCGGCAGCTTCTCACGTATGAAGCCGTAGAACCAGGTTCCGGCAATGGCGCTGAGCAGGGTCACGGAAATCACCGTAGTGCCTGTGCCTATTTGTGCGAAGAGCGGCCCGGGACAGGCGCCTGTGATGGCCCAACCAAAACCGAACAGCAGGCCGCCGTAAATCTGGCCCTTGTTGAACCTTCTTTGTGGAAAGTGGATTGGTTCCCCGTATATGGTCCTGATGCCAAACTTTCTGATCAGGAAAATGCTGAGCATACCTACGGCAATGGCACTGCCAATCACACCGAACATATGAAATGACTGAAGCCGGAACATCTCCTGGATGCGAAACCAGCTGATGATTTCTGCCTTTACGAAGACGATGCCGAACAGCAGTCCTGTAAGGCTGTATTTAAAATTATACCACCAGGGATGCACCAGCGTGCTTTCGTTCCCATGCATGGTGTATGGCGAACCTACCTCAAAGTCGGTATGTTCCTTCTGAGTGGGCTGTGTTACAGGGTTCATCTGGGGAGTCATTTCAGGGAAAGGATTAGTGGGAGCAACAGGTTGGCCATGAAGAAGCCTCCGGCCATGAAGCAGCAGGTGGCCACAACCGAAGGCCATTGCAGTGAAGAAATGCCCATGATGGCATGGCCGCTGGTGCAGCCTCCGGCATAACGGGTGCCGAAGCCAATCAGGAATCCGCCCAGCACCATCATGATGAAGCCCTTTACGCTGAGCAAGGCCTTCCAGCTGAATAGTTCAGAAGGCAACTGGTGTTCAAAATTCGTGACGCCGTATTCTCGCAGTTCGGCAGCCAGCTTTGGATGTACTTCCACCGGGTGGGGATTGGCCATCAGCAGCGCAGCCACGGCACCACCGGCAAGGATGCCGCCAACAAAGAACAGGTTCCAGGCCTCCCTCTTCCAATTATATTTGAAAAAGGGTATGCCGGCGGGAATGCAGGCCGCGCAGATATGGCGCAATGTGGAGGAAATACCCAGGGACTTATTGCCCAGAAGGAGCAATGCCGGCACGGTGAGCCCGATGACGGGTCCGGCAACATACCAGGGCCAGGGTTGTGTGATCCAGGCGTAGAAGTTCATAAAATCATCCGCAAGATACACTCTGCCAAGGGCCGAGGTTCTCTACATTGCGGATTCCGGCCTGCTCCAGCAACATCTTGGCACTGGAAGCGCGACCGCCACTGCGGCATACAACTACAACTTTGTCGTAGCCCTTCAGGCTGTCAATCTTTGATTCAAAAACCGGTCCCAGCGGGTAGTTTACACTGCAAGGGGCATGGCCGTCAAATTGCCATTCTTCCGGGGTGCGGACGTCAACGATGATGGTGTTCATGGATATAGATGTTTTGCTTTGTTCGGATTGTGGTGAAGTTTCTTTTAGTGTTGCGGCCTGTGTTTCTCGGCCATTGCGCACCTGTTGGCATCCGGCCTGGCCGGCACCGAAGATGCTGAAAAGCAACAGAAACAGGTTTTTGGTTTTTGTACGGCTTTCATAGGGAAATGTGTTTGTCCTGAAGCTATCGCAAAGTTCAGGCGGCCCTATGCCCCAAGTCTGTAACTGTTGTCACATATCAGCACCGACGACCCTGGTGGTCGTCCTTATCATTCCACAATTCCCGCCCTCAACCTCGCCCTTTTACCCAAAATACCTTGGTCTAAATCCTGGAAATTCCACCCTTGCCCTCAGGCAGCCATTGAATTATTGATTATTTACCCTTACTCTTGTGATAACCGGGCAATTGGAAGATTAGCCTTGGAGTATTCTCCTAAAAGGAATGCGGCTTGCTCTGAAGGCTCATATTGAAAGGCATTATTCCTCACGTTTTTTCGGGCGTTGGCTGGCCTTGCTTTTTGTGATTGGATTGCTGCACGACGCGCAGGCGCAACAATTTCGTAAATATTGGTATTTTGGTTATAAAGCCGGCCTGCGCTTTGATGCCGACGGACCCAAGGTGTTGTTGGATGGCGAGCTGAACTCAGTGGAAGGCACTGCTGTTGCCACCACATACGATGGCAAGCTGCTTTTCAGCACGACGGGCGTTGTGGTGTTCAACCGCGACCATAACCCCATGCCCAATGGTCTTGGCCTGAACGGGGACTACAGCACCACGCAGTCGGCGATCATTGTACCACATCCGGGCGATAATTCATTGTATTACGTGTTCACTGCGGCGGCTTCAGAAGTCCCCGGCCCCGGTATTCAATACTCGGTGGTGGATATGAGGGCTGATGGAGGTATGGGGGATGTAACTATAAAAAACATCCCGCTCCACACTCCGGCCTTGGAAAAGCTTGCGGCAGTGCGTCATGCCAACGGCCGTGATTATTGGATTATCAGCCATGGATATGGGAATAACCACTTTTTTGCCTGGTTGCTCACTGAAACCGGGCTTGCTCCGGTACCGGTAATCTCCAGGGTTGGGTCAGTGATCAGTGGCACGCTCGGGAGACTTGGCTACATGAAAATTTCTCCGGATGGTAACACCTTGGCGAGTATCAATCACTTCTTGAATCTTCAAGTATTTGATTTTGACCGCAATCAGGGTGTTCTCAGCTTGCGTTATACCCTGGCACTGCCGGGAAGCCGCGGCGGCTATGGTGTTGAATTCTCGCCTTCCGGACGTTTTTTGTATGCTAGTATTATCCAAAATACCCATCCTGCAAGACTGTTGCAGTACGACCTGGAAGCGGGTGATTCTGCTTCTATTGTAAACGCTGCTTTTCAGGTTAGTGGCGAAGAACATTATTCCGGTGCCCTGCTGCTTGGCCCTGATAACCGTATTTACGCAGCACCAATGTACAATACATGCCTGCACGTCATCCGCGAACCCGATAAACCCGGTGCGTTGTGTGATTTCTCACCCTGTGCGCTGGAGCTGGGTGGACGCTACGCGATTTATGGTCTTCCCAATTTCATCTCCGAAAGACCAAACCGTGTTGAATTTTCGCGGTTTTGCCTTGGAGATACGACCCAATTCCGGGCCTTTACCGATGGCGCTGATTCAGTAGTCTGGGTGTTCGGCGATGTTGTAAACAACCGTGTAGCCCGCTCCAAAGGAGTCAGCGCTGCGCATCGTTATAGCCGCCCCGGAAGCTTTACGCTGCGTGCCTTGTTTTATTCGGGCGGGGGTGCAGATACCATTGTCAGGTCCATTTCCATATTGCCGCTTCCGCAAATACCATTCGGCCGGGATACCACCATCTGTCCCGGCGATACTTTGTTGCTCGACGCGGGTGAAGGCCATACAAACTACCGCTGGCAAAATGGTTCAGCCGGGCGATGGCTCAAGATCAGCGATACCGGAACCTACCATGTTTCAGTAAGCAATCAGAGCTGCGAAAACCGCGATACCATCCGTGTTTCGCACCGTCCCGAGCCACAACTGAGTCTTCCCGATACGGTCGGCGTTTGCGACAACAGTCCGGCCTTCCTGAATGCGGAAATCACGGGTGCTACGTACCGATGGAATGACGGTTCGCAACTTCCTCGCCGTGAAATAAAACAACCCGGTGTTTACCGCGTACAGGTTAGTCATACCTGCGGTGTTATTGAAGACAGCGTGATTGCCATTCCCAAGCTTTGCGCCTGCCTGCTCGAAATGCCCGATGCGTTCACCCCAAACGGAGACGGTCGGAATGACGTCTTCGGGCCTGTGCATCCCGGATGTAGCTTCCGCAAGTATCGCCTCACCGTTTACAGCCGTTGGGGTGAGAAAATATTCGAATCTGCCGACTCCGCAGTAGGCTGGAATGGCCAGATGAATGGAATCCCTGCGCCCGTGGGTGTTTATGTGTTTGCGCTGCATGCGGTGGATGATTTTGGAAAACCACATCAGAAATCCGGCGTGCTTACCCTGCTGAAATAAAGGACTCCGGGGCTCGTATTACGCGGAAATAAAAAAAGCGGACCATTTTCATGGCCCGCCTTTCAGGGGAGTGCTGTTGGTTCAGGCCTTCATCACCTTACTCTGGCAGATGAAGTCTGTTTTGGGAACTTCGGTTTTGCTGATGGCGTTGTAGCCTCCGTCCACCTCGCTGAAGTTGCGGTAGCCGCGGGCCTGCAGGATGGAAGCCGCAATCATGCTGCGGTATCCGCCCGCACAATGCAGGAAGAAATGATGATTGGGGTCAATATCGCGCACCCATTCGTTGATATAGGCCAGGGGCTTGCTGTAGGCATCTTCTACATGCTCGGCAGCATATTCACTTTCCTTGCGCACGTCAATCACCAGGCTTTGGTCTTTGTCGAATTTGGCAGCAAACTCATCGGCGCTGATGCGGTGCACGGTGTCCACTTCCTTGCCTGCATGTTTCCAAGTGTCAAAACCACCTTCCAGATGTCCGAGCACATGGTCAAAGCCCACGCGACTCAGGCGTGTTACGGCTTCTTCTTCGGTGCCGGGTTCCGTTACCAGCAGGATGGGCTGGCTCACGTTACCGATCATGGCGCCTACCCAGGGGGCGAAGTCGCCTTTCAGGCCTATGTTGATGCTTTGGGGAATGTAGCCCTGGTGGAACGCTGCAGGTGTGCGGGTATCCAGGATCAGGGCACCGGTTTCTTCCGCAGCAGCTTCAAAAGCATCCACTGTCAGGGCGCGCATACCCTTGTTCAACACCTCGTGGAAGCTGGTATAGCCATTCTTGTTCATGGCCACGTTCATACCGAAATAGGCAGGCGGAGGCAGCAGGCCGTCGGTAACTTCCTGAACAAATTCCTGTTCGGTCATGTTGGCACGTAGGGCATAGTTCTCCCGTTTCTGCTGTCCGATGGTGGACACCGTTTCCTTGCTCATGTTCTTGCCGCAGGCACTGCCAGCACCGTGCGCGGGATATACAGTCACATCATCGGCCAGGGTCATGATTTTTGTGCGCAGGCTGTGGTATAAGGTGGCTGCAAGTTGTTCCTGGGTCATGGTGGCGGATTTCTGCGCCAGGTCCGGACGGCCTACATCGCCAATAAACAGGGTGTCTCCTGAGAAGATGCAATGGTCTTTGCCTTGTTCATCTATCAGCAGGTAGGTCGTACTTTCCATGGTGTGACCGGGCGTGTGCAATACCTTAATCTTCAGGTTGCCCACGTCAAATACCTGTCCGTCGGCAGCATGGATGCAGTCAAATTCTGCAGCAGCGTTGGGCCCGTAAACAATGGGAGCGCCGGTGGCCTTGCTCAGGTCCAGGTGGCCGGAAACAAAGTCGGCGTGGAAATGGGTTTCAAAGATGTACTTCAGTCTTACCCCATCCCGTTCCAGGCGGTTTAGGTAGGGCTGTAATTCCCGTAAGGGATCTACAATGGCTGCTTCACCATTGGAAGTGATGTAGTATGCCCCTTGAGCAAGGCAGCCGGTATATATCTGTTCAATATGCATGGCAAGAATGAAAGTTCAAAAATCGATGCGGAATTTAAGAAATCCTGATCATTGGAATCTACTTTCGTTCAGCGCAGCAAAAGTTCCTTCAGGAGGATGTAACAGCCTATAACCAACACAAACCAGCCAAAGGCTGATTTTAGTTTTGTGCTGCTCACCTTTGCCGACAAGCTGCTTCCAATAATTACACCTATCAAGGCCGAGGTGCTGAATACGGCAATGAGCGTCCAGTTCATCGGGAAGCCGCTGATCCATTCCTGGGTAAAGCCAAAAAGGGAATTTACGGCAACAATAAACAGGGAAGTGCCAATGGCTGATGACATGTTCATCCCCGCCTGAAGTACCAATACCGGGATGACTAAAAAGCCCCCGCCGGCACCCAGCAGGCCCGTAAGGATTCCTACCTGAATACCCCTGAGCAGCATGATGAATCGTGCACGTATTCCTGAAGCGTTCACTGCTGGCTCTATGTTGCGCCTGCCCGATCGGATCATGGATAGAGAAGCCATAATCATCACTATGGCAAACATCAGCATCAGCGCGATGGCTTTTGTTAAGGTAAAGTTGCCGATGCTGAGCAGGGTATCCGGGATGAGGGGCAGCAGCCACTTCCGTGTGCTGTACACAGCGGCAATGGAAGGCAGGCCAAAAGCCAACACGGTAGGGAAGTGCACCGTTTTATGCATTGCGTTGCGGATGCCTCCTGCAAGCGCCGCGATTCCTACAATAAACAGTGAATAGGCAGTAGCCGCCAAGGGGTCTACATCCATAATGTATACCAGGATGGGCAAGGTAAGGATGGAGCCGCCGCTGCCAATCAGGCCCAGCGAAATCCCAACCAGGATTGCCAGCAGATATCCGAGGAACATCACAAATGCAAAGCAAATACTTGAGAAAGGTATTTCTATGCGACCAGGGTCACAAGGGGATGGTGAATTGTTGAATAGCCCTACGGATTAAAAAATTGTGCTAGTTTTGAATGGCGCATCACTATGTACATTTCCATCACCGGCTTAAAGCCCAAAGGCATACGTGGATTTTTCAGGTTCTGGCTGCATGCCATCCCTTCATTCCGTCAGGCGCAGACCGCCAAAGGGAACCTGCATTGTTCGGTACAACGCATCAATGGACAACAATGCACGCTTACCGCCTGGGAAAGCCGCAACATCATGCTGGATTTCATGCGCAGCGGCGCCCATCTGAAAGCCATGAAGCAATTCCATAAAATTGCTGTAGGGAAAACCTACGGGTATGAATCAGAGGTCATTCCCAACTGGAAAGAGGCTTTTGCCCTGCTTCAGGAAAAGGGAAAGACGTATTAACAGGGAAAATTTAAAGATTACCCGCCTTTTAATCTCCGGAAAAAAGATATTCAATATCTGTGCTTTCTGAGCTTTCCTGGTTGGTAACTTCACCCTTGATTTTAAGGCTATTTTCGGGCCCTCTGATGGTGAGGAATCCATTAATAGCTACCCGATTGTTCGTGATGCTTAAGCGGGCTTTGTATTCTTGTTTCTTCAGGTTGAAGCCGCTTTCAATGTCGGAACATGCAGCACCGCTGCTGAATGAAGGAAAGTCGTTCAGGTGGATGATTTCTGATAACTCATAGTTGAAGTTGTAACGATCGCCGTCCTGCACATAATAATGGCCCTGGCCGTCATTGCTAAATTCAATGCGCGAAATCTCAGATTCGTAACCCCATGCGGCAGAGAATGACCCTGATGTAATCAATTGCAGGAAACGCTTCTTCATGCTGGCAGCAGTTTCTTCTTCAATGGTGTATTTCCATGAATTGTCGTTGGTTACATCGCCTTTGATGCTTAATACACGCTCAACGCCGCCTTCAAAAGTGGCGGTGCCGCTGAGTTTCATGTCGGTGATTCCGGGGTTGTCATCCGGATTGTTATCAAAAGTAACCTCGCTGATTTTCACCCCTTCGCAGATGGGTGTATTGGTTAATTGCTTTTTGATTTCATCGGAAATAAGTTGTTCCGATTTTGTGCCAATCTGGTTGCAAGAGTTGCTTACTGCGGAAATTAGCAGCATCAGGAAGATGTTTGAACTGCGCATAAGGTTTTTTAACATGAACCGGCAAAATAGTTTCCGTAAACTATTTGTACAAAAACGACTTGCCGCAGGGAGTTGGTCCTGTTCTTTCAGCATTACCCGCCATCAATATGACCATCATGCAGGGGCAGGGCAGGGGCATTGCGTTTAAGTTGCTGCGGTGAGTGGATTCTTAAAATGAAACCACAACGCCCTGTGCAGGGTGTTACGCTTCAACTCCAATACTCAGCTCATTCAGCTCAATACGGAACATGACCCGGGCATTCAAGGCACGGAATACCCGGATCAGCGTGTCTATGGTCACATTGCCAGCGCTGTTTTCCAGCCGGGAAATCTGCGCCTTCTGAACGCCGACCATGCGCCCAAG
>CANHRE010000087.1 GCA_947463095.1 Flavobacteriales bacterium
TAAGAGAAAAGAATAGTTTAAGGTTAATTCAGTGGTAAGCAGAAACCCAAATCTGTCTAAAATAAAGTTCTCACCAAGGGTGCATGGTTCGATAAACTCACCATGACAAAGGACGGCTCTCCATGACAGGCTTTTGGGTTCAACATAACCTAAGGCATTGCTAATTCCAACCCATCACACTAATTAAAACCCAACAACGCCGCAAAAGGACCGGCCTCAAATGATGGGAGGCGTTAAACGCCGCAAGAAGACGCTAAATGACAAGGAAGCGGCTCTGGAACCAGCACTTACCACATACCACTTATCCCTTACCACTATCCAAGCAGCCTTGATTTTTTGCTTACTTTTTCATCAAGGAAAAAGTAAGAGAAAAGAATAGTATATGGTTGATTCTGTGTGGGTAAAATCAAAATGGCAAACTAAAGACATCTAAACCCTTGATAATCAACATACTAACTGTTCAATAAAAAAGTGTTTTGGACAGCAGTGTTTTAGGATGGATTTTCTTCCCGATACCCAAACCACACCTGCCCGGTCCAGGCTGCCGTTACGGCCAGCGGGATGAAGAACAGATACGGATATGGCACGTGGATGAACAAGGTGAACACCCACAAATACAAGTGTAAACTGCCCATCAGGAACACCGGCAGGGGCATGCTGTTGCGCAATTTTCTGAAATACCAGAAGAGCAACAACCCAACAGATGCCAGCGAAATGGCCAGATGTGCCACCCGAACTATGCCAATCCGTTCCGCCAGGGTTCCGGGAGCCCATTTGTAGAACCACCAGGCAAATCCGAAACCACGGCTAATCTGAAAAGGATTATCGCCGGGCTTCTGCCAGCTTTGCCCCATCCATTCCTTTTCGGCAGCCGTGGTATAACATTTCTGGGCGTTCATAAACGAATCGGGACGCTCAGACAGAAACGGCCATACGTAAATAAGCAGGATTCCCGCAAGCACAGGAAGGGCGACCTTCAGCACAAAGCGAGGACCCAGTTGTTGCCACAAAACCACCACGGCCAGGGGCAGCCACAGCACCAGCGAAAAGCGGCTCAGCAGAATACAGATCAGCGAAAAAGCAGCCAGCCAGGGGTTGAGCGTAAGCATGCTTCGACAAAACAGCAGATAATAACCGACCAGGAGCAACTCAATGGAATACCCCATGTCATCGCGCTGAAACAACAACAGCAGGCCTGCGAAAATGACCGGAGTGTACGCCACCACCTGCTGCCGGAGTGGTGAAGCCATCTTGTGCTGCAGAGGGCGGAGGAACATCAGGGCCATAATCAAGAATAATATTCCCGACCACACCCGGGCATCCAGACCAATCCACTCCGAAACCACAAATGGCAGCCAGTGCATGGGCAGATAGGTGGGTGCCAGGTAGTACCCAAACTCGGTGATGGTATCGTAGGGCATCGCTCCGCTGAGCAGACGATGAACAAACAACTGTATGGTAGGAATCACATCGCTGCGGGCGGCATCCAGCAAATAGCCCTCCCCTATTGCCGCGTAAAGAAAGAGGAAGAGCGCCATGGCTAACCACAAGACTGGATTCATCCAGGAAACCGATGCGGGCGTTTCCGGTGTAAACGCAAGCAGCCGACGGCGACTCACATACCAGAAAGGCAGCAGGGCCGCAGCCAGAGAAAGCAAAGGGCTGAGCCAGTTCCCAAACAGACCGGGCCTGACAACCGACAGCAATACCTGCAGGAGCAATCCGCCAAAGAGCCAATAACCCAAGGTCGATGGGATGCGTTTATTCAGGTTCATGGTTCAACTTAAAAAAAAACAGCCCGCCATCACTGCCGGGCTGCTGCGCTGTATTTAATAATGATTACTTCAGGTTTAGCTTGGTCGAACCCACCATGTATCCTTCGGTATACACCTCGATATTGTAGCTTCCTTTTCTGAAGCCGTTCAAGGGCTTCCAGCGGGAGGTAAATTCCTTCTCTGCACGTTCAAATACGAAGGGAATAGAGTAGGTATACAGGCTTTCTTTGCCGTTGTACATCATCTTACCGGACTCGTTGCCGGGGTTGGCAATGGTTACCCCTTCAGGTCCGGTTACCTTCACATACAAGGTTCGGGGACCTTCTGTTGCCTCGTTGTTTTCTGCAATCTTCATGATGATGCGCAACACCTCTGCGGCTCCGGCCTTATCTGTGGTGCCTTCTTTTTCACTCATGAACTTCTTTTTCATCGCATCAACACGCATTGAAGCTGACTGAAGGCGCTCAGCTATTGATTTCAAACGCTGGGCTTCCTTTTGCAAATTCGCATTTTTCTGCGTGGCTGCGCCAAGTTCTTCCTGCTGAACCTGATTCTTCACTTCCAGTTTGTTGTTGATTTCCTTCAACTCTGTATTTTCATTCTCCAAACGGGCAATGTAGGCCTGCATCTCTGCTATTTTCTTCTTCAGGCTGCGCTGGTCCGCTTCATTTGAGTTCTTGTCGCGTTCCATCTTAGCCACCATGCGGCGTAACTCCTCCTTCTTGGACGACAGTTCGGCGCTGATGGTAACGTTCTTGCTTGCCAGTTGCACACTGTCCGCCTGATATTTGGCCAAAAGAGAACGCGCATCCATCAGCAAACGCTCTTTTTCCATGTTTATCTTCTGTTCGCTTACCAGTTGGCCCTGAACCTGCGTCTTGTCGCTGTCACCTTTTCTCCACATGTAGAGCAACCCGATATTCAGGGCCAGCAATATTCCTATGATGGAATAAAGCAAAATCCTGCTCTTCTTGTCTTTTTCCTGGGTGGGAAAGTTACCTCGGTTTTCCATGTTTCAGATGTACGTTATTTGTGCAAAGTTACACATACAATTATCAAGCCAATACCTGCCAGCCATATGAAGATTATTGAAGAACCCTTACCCGGCCTCCTGTTGATAGAACCAAGGGTGTTCAGAGATGCCCGGGGTTACTTTTTTGAGAGCTTCAGCAGTAAAGAGATGGCTCAACTGGGGGTCCATGTTCCCTTTGTCCAGGACAACCAAAGCCTTTCCCAGCGGGGCGTACTTCGCGGTTTGCACTTCCAGGCTCCACCCGCTGCCCAGGATAAGTTGGTACGGGTTATTTCCGGTGCTGTGCTTGACGTGGCCGTTGATATTCGAAAAGGTTCTCCCACCTACGGCAGGCACTATTCGGTGGAACTCAGCGGCAGTAACTTCCTGATGCTGTTCATCCCCAAGGGCTTTGCCCACGGCTTTGAAACGCTGGAAGACCAAACGGTCTTTTCCTACAAGTGCAGCGATTATTACAGTCCCGATACCGAAGGGGGACTGCGTTGGGACGACCCTTTTGTGAACATCCCATGGCGCGGAACAGATGCGCTGGTTTCTGACAAAGACCAGAAACTTCCCAACTGGGAACAGTTCAGGAGCCCGTTTGAATATGGCGCCTTATAGCGCTCAGCAATCTTCACTAAACTCGTAACAGCGGCCTTCCGGCACGTGGGCAATATGCACCTTGAGTACCGGCTCCCCTTCCAGCAATTCTGAAGCCATGGAGGGCCATTCTATCAGACAAATGCTGTGGCTGTCCAGGTATTCATATATACCGATATCCAGCAATTCCTGCGGACTTTTGATGCGGTACCAGTCGAAATGGTACAACGGAGCACCTGATCCTGTGGTATATTCATTCACCAGCGCATAGGTAGGACTGCTTACCGGGGCTGTTACGCCAAGTTTCTTACAAAGGGCTTTAATCAGGGTGGTTTTACCGGCACCCAATTCACCGCTAAATGCAATCAGGCGATGGCGGGACAGCTGCTCCAATATGGCCGACGCCACCGCATCAATGATACCGTCGCCTTCGCCGCAATAAGGACCAGGCAGCGCACTCATTTTGCATCGAGGATGATGAAGGGAATCAGCATCTCTTCCAGGCTGATGCCTCCGTGCTGAAAGGTGTTCCGGTAGTAATTCACGTAGTGGTTGAAGTTGTTGGGGTAAGCGAAAAAATCCGCTTCCTTGGCAAAAACCCAGGCAGAACTAACATGCAACTTTGGCAGGAAGGCCGATTCAGGTTTCTTTATTTCGAACACCTCCCGTGGGTTGTAAGACAGCGTCTTGCCCTGCTTGTAACGCAGGTTGGTAGTGGTGTTGCGGTCGCCAACAATCTTCACTGCATCCTTCACCCGCACAGAACCGTGGTCTGTGCTAATGATCACCTTAGCGCTTTTATCGGAGATGCGCTGCATAGCCTCCCACAGTGGAGAATGTTTAAACCAGGAAACCATAAGGCTGCGGTAAGCCGCTTCATCTTCTGCCAGTTCGCGCACCACATGACTATCGGTACGCGCATGGCTTAGCGTATCTACGAAGTTGTACACAATCACGTTGAACTTGTTGTTCATCAGATTGGGAATGTTGTCCACCATATCCTTCGCCCCTTGCAGGTTGGTCACTTTGGTATAGGTGAATTTCACTTCTTTTCGCAGGCGTTTGAAGAAATCGTCGAGGAAAAATTCTTCAAATTGATTGCGCCCGCCTTCATCTTCATCGTTGCTCCATTTATCCGGAAAGCGTTTCTCAATTTCTGAGGGCATCATTCCCGAGAAGATGGCGTTGCGGCAATACTGGGTAGTTGTTGGCAAAATGCTCAGGTACAAATCTTCTTCTTCCTGGCGGAAGCGCTCCCGCACCAGCGGGGCAATACTGCGCCAATGGTCAAAGCGGAGGTTGTCAATGAGGATAAAGAACACCGGTCCGGGGCCTTGCAGTTCGGGCAGAATCATACGCCGCATGAGGTTGTGGCTCATCACCGGCCCTTCGTCGCCCTTGGTTTGAAGCATATTCAGGTAGCGGTCGGAAACAAAGCGGCTGAAAGCGCGATTGGCATCAGCCCATTGCGTTTCCAAGACCTGCTTCATGGCCTGCTCACCGGCTGCAGCCAGCTCAAGCTCCCAGTGCACCAGCTTGCGGTACACCTGCTTCCAGCCTTCTATATCCAGTTTGTCGCTAACCATATTCCCTATTTCCATGAACTCCTGCTGATAGCGCTGCATGGTAGTTTGGCTTTGCAGACGGCGCTCGTCCAAGTTTTTCTTGATGGCCAGCAGAATCTGATTGGGGTTTACCGGCTTGATCAGGTAATCGGCAATCTTGCTGCCAATAGCCTGTTCCATGATGTGCTCCTCCTCGCTTCTGGTAATCATCACCACGGGCACATCAGGCTTGAACGTTTTCACCTGCTGCAATACCTCCAGCCCGCTGATTCCAGGCATATGTTCATCCAGAAACAGGATGTCGAAATCCTCCCTTTTGCATAGGTCGATGGCTTCCCTTCCGTTGTTCACGGTGGTAACATCGAAGCCCTTCCCTTTTAAAAACAGTACATGAGGCTTCAGCAGATCAATCTCGTCGTCTGCCCATAAAATTCTTGTCATCGCCATACGAAGGTATCTGCACTAACGCAGGATTGGGTGAAAAATTGGTTGAGCAGGCCAAATACCCGCTAAAACTCAAAGGATCAGCATGGCATCCCCGTAACAGAGGAAGCGATACTTTTTCTTCATGGCCTCCTTATAGGCTTCCAGAATCAAATCGTAGCCGCCAAAAGCAGTAGCCATCATGTACAGCGGTGATTCAGGCTGATGGAAATTGGTGATGAAGGCATTGGGAATGGCAAATTCGTAGGGCGGAAAGATGAACTTATCAGTCCATCCCGCGCTGGGATTCAGGGTGCGCGAAGCGCTGACACTGCTTTCCATGGCACGAACCGTACTGCTGCCCACCGCCACTATGTTCTTCCTCTTTTTCAAACCCTCATTCACAATGGCCGCGCAGGTTTCATCGATGGCATAAAACTCAGAATCCATTTTGTGCTTGGTGAGGTCTTCCACCTCTACAGGACGGAATGCTCCAAGACCAAGGTGCAAGGTGATTTCGGCAAATTTGATGCCTTTGATGTCCAGACGCATCATCAATTCCCTGGTGATGTGCAATTGGGCGGCTGGGGCAGCAACGGCACCTTCGTTTTTGGCGAAGATGCTTTGATACCACTGCTCATCGTCAGACTTTACAGGGCGCTCGATATATTTTGGTATGGGCGTTTCACCCAGTTTCTTCACCATCCGGGAGAACTCCTCGTCATTACCGTCGAATAAAAAGCGGATGGTTCTTCCGCGCGAAGTGGTATTGTCCACTACCTCGGCAACCAGTTCATCATTGCCAAAATAGAGTTTGTTGCCTACCCGTATTTTCCTTGCCGGATCAACCAGAACATCCCAAAGGCGCAGTTCATTATTCAACTCTCGAAGCAGGAACACCTCAATCTGGGCTCCGGTTTTCTCTTTATTTCCGTACATCCGTGCAGGAAAAACACGGGTGTTGTTCACTACAAAAACGTCGTCTTCATTAAAGATATCAAGGATGTCCTTGAACTTCATATGTTCGATTTTACCCTCCTTGCGGTGTATCACCATCAATTTGCTGTCGTGGCGGGTTCCCAGGGGCTCTTGGGCCACAAAGTTCGAGGGTAAATCAAATTTGAATTGAGATAATTTCATGCGGATATAGTTCTCCCAAAATCGGGGCGCAAATATAGTAATATTCTCATGCAATGATGACCCTGTTCCAAGCAGTCGTTATTCCGGGTTCCGGAATCAGAAGTGGTGCATCAAGCGCTGTTCATTTGAAGTTGGAAGCAACCACCAATTCTTTGCCGCCGTGGCTGTAATCGTAAAAGCCTTTCCCGCTCTTCACACCCAGGTTACCGGCAGCTACCATATTCACCAGCAACGGACATGGTGCGTATTTGGGGTTGCCAAAGCCATCGTGCAGCACCTCCAGAATCGCTTTGCACACGTCCAGTCCTATGAAATCAGCCAATTGCAGCGGCCCCATAGGGTGAGCCATGCCCAGCTTCATGATGGTATCAATTTCTTCCACGCCGGCAACACCTTCGTACAGGCTGCTGATGGCTTCGTTGATCATGGGCATCAGGATCCTGTTGGCAATGAAACCAGGGTAGTCATTGGCCAGCGCAGGAACCTTTCCAATGTTCCTGCTCAGCTGGATTACCGCAGATGTTACGTCAGCACTGGTGTTAAACCCGGCAATTACTTCAACCAGCTTCATCACAGGAACCGGATTCATAAAGTGCATGCCCACAACACGGTCCTGACGACCGGTAACCCCAGCAATCTTTGTGATGCTGATGCTGCTGGTATTGGTAGCAAGGATGCAATGCGCAGGTGCATGCATATCCAGTTCGCGAAACAATTGTAACTTGATGTCTACCTGTTCTGTGGCGGCTTCCACCACCAGGTCGGCACTTTTTACCCCCTCAGCTAATGATGTAAAAGGATTGATGCGCGATAATGATTCAAGCTTCTGCGCTTCCGTCAGGCTTCCCTTTGCCACCTGCCTGTCCATATTCTTCGCAATGGTCGCCAGGGCCTTATCCAGCGCTTCTTTGCGAATGTCTATGAGGTGTACAGTATATCCGTTTTGGGCGAACACATGAGCAATACCATTTCCCATGGTTCCTGAACCTATCACCGCAATTTGTTGCATAAGGCTGCAAAACAAATAAAAAATATCAAGATGCATTCATAGAATCCCAAATGCTTCCGTGAACGTTAGGCACTAAATTTGCCGCAACTGGAAAGCGTTGTTTATGAACGCTGAGTTGTATTTGAATCACCGTTTTCAAAAAACAAGAACAAACCCCATAACATGACATTGAAAAATACCATTCAGAAAGCGTTGCTGGTCATCCTGACCGTAGGCGCAGCAAAACAGGCCGATGCACAAATTGTAAACGGCGGCTTCGAAAACTGGACCAAACTGAACAGGCTGGAAGAACCTGTTGCATGGAACAGTCTGAACCTGCTTGCAGAATTCGGTGGCGACTCCGCCATCTGCAGAAAGTCAACAGACGCCCACTGGGGTAAATATGCAGCCCTGCTCACGCCTTCGTATATCGCGCTGGCAGGCGACACGCTGCCTGGCTTATTGCTCGGAAAATTCACCATAAACAACCGCCCAGCAGGAATTCGTTTCTATTTCAAAGGCGCTCCGGTGGGCACAGATTCTGCCATAGTGATTGCCGAACTGTACAAGGGAAATACCGA
>CANHRE010000088.1 GCA_947463095.1 Flavobacteriales bacterium
ATCTCGTCACTGTTGAAGCGGAACATTCGGGTGGTTCAGTCGGGAACGGCAGTTGGGGTATTGCATGGACAAAAGTTCAAACCCGATCCGGCGCTGGCGCTGAGCGTTGCGTTCAACGTTGCTGCTGTCACTGCCCTAAACCTGAACGATTCCATTGCGTTTTTGTGTGGCGATGGGGTGCTGCCGGCTCAGCCAAGGGAAGGCTGGAATGCGGTAGCTTATGAAGGGCTTCCATTGGGGTGGATTAACTTTCTGGGAAAGCGCAGCAATAACCTGTGGCCACAGAGCTGGAGGATTAGAAACCGGCCCGCGTCTTCCCTGCCCAACCCGTTTTGGTTCTAGGGATAATGAGCGTAGAACCGAGGTTGCTGTTTTCGTTTAATAAAACAAACAATCTGCAGGCTGGCCCTGGTGTTGGGACGGAGCACAGGATCTATCCAAACACCCTCGGCGCAAACGGTCTTTTCTGTTGATTACGAAAACCAGGCGGGGTGGCGCACACGGGCTAGAAAACACCTGATGTACTAGAATATAACTCACTTCATCCGGCAGCCCAGCACAGAACAAATAGGACATTGCTCTGGGTTGTGTCCTCTTGCAGGACAGTATTGCCTTCCGAAGAAGATAATCTGCAGGTGCAACCTGTTCCATGAAGACATTGGAAACAGGCGCTTCAGGTCGCGTTCTGTTTCTTCCACATTCTTTGCTGCGCTCAGCTTCCATCGGTAAGCCAGCCGATGTATATGCGTGTCTACCGGAAATGCCGGATGCCCGAATGCCTGGCTCATCACCACACTGGCCGTCTTATGACCCACGCCGGGTAACAGCTCCAAGGCTTCAAAGCTTTCTGGAACCAAGCCCTGGTGTTCTTCGATGATGATTTCAGACAGACGGTGTATGGCCTTACTTTTTGCCGGACTCAAGCCACAGGGCCGGATAATTTCACGTATCTGTTCCACATCCAGCTTCACCATATCGTAAGGATTGTCAGCCTGTAGGAACAAATGAGGTGTAATCTGATTCACTCGCACATCGGTGCATTGTGCCGAAAGCAGCACGGCAATCAAAAGTGTATAGGCGTCTTTATGGTCTAGTGGAACCGGAACCTCCGGATAGAGGGTTTCCAATTTTTCATGGATCCAGGCAACGCGTTCTTTTTTATGCATAAGGCGGCTTAATACAAGTTTTCTTCAAAGATTTCGAGGGGAATACCTGGAGGCAACAACAGTGATATATTGTTCCAGTCGGGTGCATGGTGGCAGGCTCCTCGTAGTTCTTCAGAAACCGCTTCCAGTAAAACCTGGTTCAAGGTCAGCCGGGCCTCCTGAACCACCCCTTTTTCAACAGCGAGGTAGTAGCCCAAAGTTCCCGCCGGGGTGTTACATACCCTGGTAAAACTGTAACGAGGGCCATAGCCGAATATCCAATCATCCTGCTTGAACTGCGTGTCTTTCAAATGGTTTATCTGTGTAAGCTCTTCGGTGCTGAAAACATCCTGTCGGCTGTTGGCGAAGTAATCTAAAAGGTGTTCAGCAATAAGGTCTTTAAAGTGTTCGAGGCTCATCGGATTTTTCAGAAACCTGGAAATATTGGCCACTTTACTGCGCACGCTCTCCACACCATGATGGCTATAACTGGACACGTGACCGTGGATGGCCCGTCCCAGATTTTCCAGGTCGCTGTTAAACAATAGTGTTCCGTGGTGCAGCACTTTTTTCTGGCGCTGGTTGAGGTGTTCGGCATTACCACTAATTTTAAGTCCGGAGGCAAGAATATCATTACGGCCACTATGTTCTGCGGGCACACCCATTGAAATCAGCAAATCCACCAAAGGTTGTGTATGGCTTTGGAAGTCAACGGCCTGCTGGCGGTCCTGATAGCCTTTAATGAATGAAAAACACAAATTACCCTCATCATGAAACACGGTACCGCCTCCGGAAACCCTGCGGGCTAAATGCACCTGGTGTTGTTTACAGTAGGGGTAATCCACTTCCTTCAGCACCACCTGGTGCTTTCCGCAAACAACAGCATTATGGCTTTGCCAAAGCAGGGTTATGTCTTCGGTGCTGTGTTCCAGCAGGTAAGCTTCTGCTGCCAAGTGGAAGTACACATCGTTGGAAGGATGGCAGATGATGCGCATCTAAGGACTTGCGTCTTTGGTGGTGTTTAAAAAGCGGGTTTGGGGTGCATGTCAAGGCTGGCCAGATTAGAGGATAATTTACTGGCCATTGGGAGCAGTGGGAAATTTCCTACGCAGCACAAAGTTTCTTCCCAGGTACACCTTACGCACCAGCGGGTCGGCAGCCAATTCCTCGGCGGTGCCTTGTTTCAGAAGTTTCCCTTCAAACAGCAGATAAGCGCGATCTGTAATACTGAGCGTTTCCTGCACATTGTGGTCGGTAATCAGAATACCAATGTTGCGTTCTTTCAACTTGGCTACGATGCTTTGGATGTCTTCGACGGCAATAGGGTCAACGCCTGCAAAGGGTTCATCCAGAAGGATAAACTTTGGGTCTGTAGCCAGGGCACGGGCAATTTCGGTTCTGCGCCGTTCACCTCCACTCAACACCTTTCCTTTGTTTTGGCGCACCCGGTTCAGGCCAAATTCCTGCAGTAATTCTTCAAGTTTTTCTTCCTGTTTTACCTTGGAAAGCCCGGTCATTTCCAGCACGGCGCGAACGTTGTTCTCCACACTAAGTTCGCGAAACACGGATGCTTCCTGCGGAAGGTAGCCAACACCCAGTTGGGCGCGTTTATACATGGGAAGGCGTGTAATGTTTGTCTGGTCCAGGAAGATGCTTCCCGTATCGGGCTTTACCAGGCCGACGAACATATAAAAGGAAGTGGTTTTACCGGCGCCGTTGGGCCCCAGTAAGCCAACAATTTCTCCTTGTTGAACCTCGACGCTCACATCATCCACCACTTTTTTCTGGCGGTACTGTTTTACAAGGTGCTCACTGCGCAGAAGCATGGTTTACAAAGATATACTGTACATGGCGAGCCTTTATATTTCGCGGTTTATTTCCTCCCAGAGGCGGTCCTTCAGCGCCTGGATCCCTTCGCCGGTGGCGGCTGAGAAAAACAGTGGTAGAACACCGTTCATATCAACTGTGATGGCTTGTTTCAGCTCATCGTCCAACAAATCGGCCTTGCTGATGGCCACAACGCGGCGTTTGTGCATCAGCTCGCTGTTAAATTGTTCAAGTTCATGAAGCAGTACCTTGAGTTCCTCAGGATGGCTTTTGCTGTCGGCAGGAATGAGGAACAGTAAAACGGCGTTGCGTTCAATATGTTTCAGGAACCGATGGCCCAGGCCTTTACCCTTGTGCGCATCTTCGATGATTCCGGGGATATCGGCTACCACAAAACTCTTGAAGTTGCGGTATTTAACCACACCCAGGTTGGGTTTCAGGGTAGTAAAGGGGTAGTCGGCGATTTCCGGTTTAGCTGCTGTGATTACCGAGAGCAGGGTGCTTTTGCCGGCATTCGGGAAACCTACAAGACCCACATCGGCAAGCAGTTTCAGCTCCAGTATCATCCAGTCTTCACGACCGGGTTCCCCTGGTTGTGCGTATTCCGGCGCCTGGTTGGTGGAGCTTACAAAATGGGCATTGCCCAATCCACCCCTGCCACCGGGTACCAACACCTTTTCTTCGCCGTCGCTGGTTATTTCAAACAGAAACTCACCGGTTTCGGCGTTACGCGCAACGGTGCCCAAAGGAACATCCAGGATTTCGTTGAGCCCGTCGGCGCCCGTCATCAATGCGCGGCTTCCGTTTACGCCATCACTGGCCATAATGTGTTTGCGGTATTTCAAGTGTAACAGCGTCCAGAACTGCGCATTACCGCGCAGCACGATGCTTCCACCTTTGCCACCGTTCCCACCATCAGGCCCTCCTTTAGGGTTCATCTTGGTGCGGTTAAAGTGACGGCTTCCAGATCCGCCCTTACCGCTGCGGCAGCAAATCTTTACATAATCAATAAAATTGGATTCCGCCATGAAGAGGCAAAGATACTGCCACCCCGACCGCATCCTCTTTGCATCGAACACAAAAAATAATTGTAGGTACAATTAAAAACCATCTATCTTTGTATGGTGAAAATTGAAAACGAGGTTCAAACCAAAGGGTTTCAGAATGAGTTTCACAAAGCACAGGTGAACATTATTTTCACAGGGTGGTGGCTAAAAAACAGGATGTTGCCATTTCTGCGCAGCCATGGGTTATCGCATGAACAGTTCAACGTTTTGCGCATTATACGTGGGCGGAAGAACAAGGCAGTATGTGTTAAAGACATCACGGCCCGCATGCTGGAACGCAGCAGCAATACCACGCGCATCATTGACAAGTTGGAGGTGAAACAACTAGTGGCCCGCAGACAAAGTCAGCAAGACAAGCGCGAGTTGTACATTGTTCTGACGGAACAAGGCACGGCATTGCTCAAAAAAATAGATCAGGAGTGGATGGAAGGCGACCCGGTGCGTATAGGGCTAAACGAGGTAGAAGCCGGAATTCTCAACACCTTGCTGGACAAATTGCGCGACGTTTGATAAAACACTTTAAAAATAATTGTACCTACAAACAATGAACACCATACATCATCCTGCCGGACTCAGGGGCCATGCGAACCACGGATGGCTAAAAACGTGGCATTCCTTCAGTTTTGCGGGGTGGTATGACCCCCACAAGGTTCATTTCGGCGCCCTGCGCGTTTTGAATGATGATTATGTAGCAGGCGGGATGGGTTTTGCTTCACATCCACACGACAACATGGAGATTGTTACACTGATGATGGAAGGAACATTGGAGCATCAGGACAGCATGGGTCATCGTGAGTTGTTGCGTGCCGGTGAGGTACAGGCCATGAGTGCAGGTACAGGCATCATGCACAGCGAGCGCAACGCAAGCCCAACGGAGTCGTTGCATCTTTTTCAAATCTGGGTATTTCCAAAGGAAAAAAACACCACACCGCGATATGCTCAGAAATCGTTTGCCGAACAGATTGACCAGGCAGAATCCGGTTGTACACTGCTGGTATCGCCGGATGGCGCGCTAGGAAGTATGGAAATAGGACAGGACGCCTGGTTTTCCATGGTTAAAATGGCAGAGGGCTCAACCTTCAGTTATGATTTAAAAAAAGCAGGCAACGGTGTTTATGCCTTTTTGGTATCAGGCAACGTATCGATTGGAGGCATTTCATTGCACCACCGGGATGCCCTGGGAATTACCGATACAGCGCAAATTGGTTTTCATGCCAGCTCCGCAAGTAAGGTATTATTGATTGAAGTACCTATGCACTGGTAACCCTAAAGATTAAACGCCTATACACTCTAAAACAAAACCAACAAACCACATAATCAATATGGAAACTCAAACACAAAACAACTGGGTCATTGATGTAGCCCACTCTGAAATTCAGTTCAAAGTGCGTCACATGGTAATCAGCACCGTTACAGGCTATTTCCGCAAGTTCGAAGGCGGATTTCAAATGAGTGCAGAAGACTTTACCACGGCGCGTATTTGGTTCAAAGCCGACATTAACAGCATTGACACCAATTCAGAGCAGCGCGACGGGCATCTAAAAAGTGCGGATTTCTTTGATGCGGAAAGCCATCCTGAGCTAAGCTTCCAGAGCACATCCGTTCGCAGCATAGGAGACAACAACTACGAGGTAATGGGCAATATGTCATTGCGTGGGGTGAGCAAAGAGGTGGCATTGCATGTTGAATACAATGGAACCTTGGTTGATCCATGGGGCATGACGCGCAGCGGCTACCACATCAGCGGAAGCATCAACCGCAAAGATTTCGGACTTGCCTGGAGTGCAGTAACCGAAGCCGGCGGGCTGGTGGTTTCTGATGATGTGAAACTCTACATCAATGCGGAGTTGACCAAGGCATAAGCTTGAGTTGATACGCGCAAGAAGCAAGCTGCTCCTAATTCAGGGGCGGCTTGTTTTGTTTAGGCGAAGGCCTGAACAACGATATCCTCCTGTTCCTTGTCGTGAACTTTTTTGTAGCCGGTTGCCGGTGAGGCGCTGCTTCTTCTGCTGATGCAGCGAAGAGGGCGGGGCCAATCGTAGCGCATCAGGTGCATCCATGCGCCCATATTTTTAGGTTCTTCCTGAACCCAAACCAGTTCGGCTCCTGCATATTTGGCGGCCACCGCTTCAATGGCCTCTTCCGGAAGCGGGTACAGTTGTTCCAGGCGTACCAAAGCCACGTCATTGTGTTGGTTAGCTTCCTGATACTGGAGCAAATCGTAATAAACTTTACCGGAGCAGAACACCACACGTCGCGTTTTACTGCCGACGGCTCCCGCATCGTCAATCAGCGGAAGGAAGCCACCGGTGCTGAGTTCGCTGAGGCCACTCACGCAGCGCGGATGGCGCAACAGGCTTTTCGGGGTGAACACAATTAAGGGAACACGCACATCTCGGTGCAGTTGGCGGCGCAGCACATGGAACATACTTGCGGGCGAACTGGGATACACCACCTGCATATTGTTCATGGCACATAGTTGCAGGAAGCGCTCTGGTCTTGCGTTGCTGTGTTCGGGGCCTTGTCCTTCGTAGCCATGCGGGAGCAACAGGGTGAGGCCGCTGAACTTCCCCCATTTTGCTTCAGCGCTGGCGATAAACTGGTCAATGATGATCTGGGCTCCATTGGCAAAGTCGCCAAACTGAGCTTCCCAGATGGTTAGCCCATTGGGGTTATTCAGGCTGTATCCGTATTCAAAGCCCAGCACCGCATACTCGCTAAGCAGGCTGTTGAACACATCGAATTTAGCCTGATCCCCGCCGAGGTGATTCAGTGGAACATATTCTGCTTCGCTGTCTTCTTTCTTTACCACAGCGTGGCGGTGGGAGAAGGTTCCGCGTTCCACATCCTGGCCAGTGATGCGCACAGGGTGTCCTTCCTTCAGCAGGCTTGCATAGGCCAGAAGTTCACCCATAGCCCAGTCGAGTTTATCGGTGTCGAGCATCTTGCGGCGCTCAGCGAACAGATTCTGTACTTTTTTGATGGGTAGGTTTTCTCCAGGTATCTCGGTGATGCGTGCACCCAGTTCCAGCAGACTGTTGCGGTCCACAGCGGTAGGGGAAAGGTTCACCAGGTCTTCGCGGGTGGCATGCCTGAAGCCTGTCCAGGCATCATCAGGTGCAGCGGGAGCCGGTTCGTAGGTGCTGCGGGCCTCTTCCAGCTTTTCCTGAAGCAGCTGTTTAAACTTCAGCTCCATTTCGCGGGCGATTTCGGCATCCACCTCACCACGCTTCAACAGCACTTCCTTATAAATTTCCCTGGGATTAGGGTGCTTGTCTATCAGCTTGTACATAACCGGCTGGGTAAAGCGCGGTTCATCGCCCTCGTTATGGCCATATTTACGGTAGCCAAGCAGGTCAATAAATACATCGCTGTTGAATTCCAGACGATAGGCCATGGCCAGTTTCACCACATGAACAACGGCTTCTACATCATCACCATTCACGTGGAACACCGGGCATTGGGTAACCTTGGCTACATCGGTACAGTAGATACTGGTACGCGCGTCGCTGTAGTTGGTGGTGAAACCAATCTGGTTGTTGGTGGCCATATGGATGGTTCCGCCAACATAATACGCTTCCAGACCGCTCATTTGAACCACTTCGTACATAATGCCCTGTCCGGCTATGGCGGCATCACCATGAATGAGGATGGGGCATATGTGATCTGGCTTATTGGCGTACTTCTGGTCTAGTTTAGAACGAACAACGCCTTTCACTACCGGATTTACGGCCTCAAGGTGGCTGGGGTTTGCAGCCAGGTGGAGATGCACCTTTTTACCGCTTTTGGTATCCACAACGGTATCGTA
>CANHRE010000089.1 GCA_947463095.1 Flavobacteriales bacterium
CAACAAAAAAGCCATCACCGTAAACTCGCTGAACGGCAGCATGGAGGCATCTTCTATGCCCTTCCGGGAAACAAAGACTACCGCAGCCGTGAGCATGGCTACCAGAATATTCCCCGCCAAAGGCATGCCCTTCAAGTCGCTGCTGTAAAAAAACAAAAGCAGGTTTATCACCACGGTAAAGATGAAAAAGGCCAGGTCCACCATCCAGGCAGCACCCAAAGAACCGACAAGCAAAACCAGGTAAAACACCCAGGCCGTCTTCACACGCACAGCAGTGCCTACATGCCGGCGTCCGGGCTTGTTTACCAAATCTGCCGCCTGCCCCTCAATATCGTTCACCACATTTCCGGCGGCAGCCGCACTCAACGTGGCCAACATCAGAAAAAGGGCTTCCTGAATGCGCAGCAAATCCATGTTCAGATGCAACAGGCTGCCCACTCCAGCCTGCAACCATTCGGCACCTTTGGCCATAAACAACAGCTGCGTGAGCAGGATGATCAGCAGGTTTATAGGCCTGGTAATCTGAATCAGCGCGCGGAACTTCGCATTCAACGGGTTTTGGGAAATTTCATGCGGTACGAAACGTTTACCCTGCCGGCGCTGATGTTGCTCAGCCGTCCCTTCAGCAAATTGCGCTTCAATGGAGAAATACGGTCGGTGAACAACACCCCTTCTATGTGGTCATACTCGTGCTGGATGATGCGGGCAGCCATACCGTCGAATACGGCCTCGTGCTCGCGGAACTGCTCGTCCTGATAACGAATGCGCAGCCTGGCGTGACGGCTCACGTTTTCCCGTACCTGCGGAATACTCAGACAACCTTCTTCAAAACCCCATTTTTCGTCATACTCCTCCAGAATAACCGGGTTGATGAAGGTCTGCTTGAAATCAACAGGGTCAATCTCGTCCACCTCAGTACCATCCACCACAAACAAACGTATGGGCAGGCCTATCTGCGGCGCAGCCAAACCAATACCATTGCTGGAATACATGGTTTCATACATGTTGGCAATCAACTCCTTCAATCCTGGATATTCAGGGGTGATGGGTTCGGCCTTTTGGCGCAACACCGGACTGCCGTAAGCGTAAATGGGAAGAATCATGACTGCTGCTGCAAATACACCTGCAATAATAATACGGCGCTCACGGTGTCTGTAAGCCCTTTTTCGCGTCTTCTTGACTTCTTCACCCCCGAGGCCACCAATGAATGACGGGCTTCCCTGCTGGACAGCCGTTCGTCAATATAGTGAATGGGAATATCGGGGAAAGCCTGCTGCAGCGCAATGGCAAACGCCTGCACCGGTGCGGTGGCATGTGTATCTGAGCCGTCGAAGCGGGTAGGCATACCCAACACAAAGTCGCGCACCGGCTCCCTGGCACAATAAGCCTGAATCCAGGCCATCAGGCCTGTAGTTTCCTGCGCACCCAAAGGTGTAGCAACAATACGCAACGGATCACTCACCGCTATCCCCGTGCGGCGCAAACCGTAATCAAAAGCCAAAGCCCGCGACATCCCTGCTTCAAAGGTAAGGGGTAAATAACCGGTCCCCGAGCAGCGTCGAGGGGCCGATGCCGCATTTTAAATGGAATACCCCTCGACTCCCCCTGTTGCTGCGCTTACGGGACAAGCTGCTCGGGGACCATCCTAAGTCGAACCGCACCATGATACGCAATCTTTGAGTCAGAGTGGTTATTGAAGGATAGGATAAGTACGTTAAAGGCCCTGCCTTGGGGTGGGCGATATTTCGACTATATTCATTTGATGGGTTGAAACCGCAAATGTTCTATGCGCTGTAATACCCTTTCCCGGCTACCGCATGCCGCACGCCGCCGCGTGGGTCGTCCATATCGCCGGCATAACGTGGTATCACATGACAATGGAAGTGCATCACCGTCTGTCCCGCCGCTTCCCCGCAGTTCATGCCTATATTATATCCATCCGCTGTGAAACGGGCTGCGATGAGCTCTTTTGCTTTGTCAATCATTCCTGGCAGAGCGCTCTTTTCCTCATCCGTTAAATGAAAATAATCTGGGCGCAGCGCTTTTGATATGATGAGTATATGACCTTCCGAAACTGGAAAACGATCGAAGATCATAAAGAAGTACTCCGATTCATACAGGTATTCCTCTGCTTTTATGTCCAGAAACACGCTCATGCATTCATAAATTCAAATCCGTTATTGGCCGCGATGCTCACCAGGGGTTTCACCCGGTCGAGAAAGTTCTCATAGTTGATGGAGTTGTCCAGATCGGGGAAGATGGAATAATAGTCCTCCAGCAAAGGATGTGCAGGATGATGTTGCTTCATCACCTCCAGCGATTGCTTCTGCAGTTGGTAGAAGGGCTCGAAATACCGATCCAGCGGCGGTAGCTTGTCGCTCTTTTTACTGTTGAAGGAAGGACTGGCGGGTATCAGGTTCCAGAGCAGGTCATGCGATACGAAGTTGTAGGGGATGAAATGCTCCACGGCGTATTCCCCGACATCCAGAGAGGCCTCGGTGTAGATGCAGGTGATGGGCTCCAGCTGATGGAATACCAGATTCCAGTAACCGCGCTGTCGGCTGAGGCTGTTGCGCTGGGCCGGCTTGATCAGCTTGTTCGGGATATCCGGCACATTCGGATTCTTCGCCTGCAGGTAAAGCGCCAGCCGCCAATAACAGAATGAGCGTATCAGGGCACCGTGCTGGGTAAAATACTGCGCCCACAGCGGATGTACCTGTATGCCCGCTGCATCCTGGGAATAAGGCGCACCGGATTCCGCTTCCTGCGAAGCAGCATAAATCTGCCCCTTACTAATTCCGGGAAACCAGGGACTTAAAAACCAGTGCGGCACATTGTTGTTGAAATGCGCCAATAAGGCCATCGTTTGTGGATTTTTGGAGTCCATCAGGGCCTGCCAGATCTCCTGCCGAGAATCGGAAATAGAAATCTGCTCCATTTTCTGGATTTCACTTGCATGCTGCGCCAGTAAATCCTGGGTGCCAAAATTGATATGGAAATAATGTACCGGATACCAGGCATGACTCACCATACCGGCAAACAGCGCGCGTTTGGGAATACGCGTATGGCCCTGTTCTACCTGATCCAATACAGCCAACAGCCAGTAAAATTTATACGTGGCAGCAGTATTGTTGAAACAGGCCAGCAGTTTGTGCACCGGCAGTTGCGCGCTCGGGGGAAGCGGGTACATGGGTGGTAAATATAATTTATTGGAGGGAGAAGCTGATAAGTTCCTGGAGGCACTCGAATAGAACGATTTAAAGTATAACTCCGCCCGTTCCCTAAGGTTCTTGAACAGGAATCCCCCACAACAATTATCTAACTTCGCATATGCCAAGCCCATCACGCTTGCCGGCCATCATCCGCATCTGCGGCATCACACTCTTATTTCTGGGCACCCTTGACCCTATGGAAGGTTCCATCCTTATCGCACTGGGCGCATTGTTTCTGGCCTGGGAAGCATACCAAACCAAGCGCCAGGGAACACAGCTGTTCTTGTATTCCGCGCTGGGCATCGTATTTGGCGTAGCCTACCTGTTCTGGATTTCTTCTTTGGGCGGATTCGGCGGCAACACCTCCGGACGCTCCTGGTGGTGGGGCCTCGGTATCTTGCCCTACCCCCTCGGCTGGCTGCTGCTCATGGGCCGGCTCTTGGTCAGCGCCCTTCCTAAAAACCGGTTGTTGAACCCTTGATGATCTGCTGAGTTCATTCGCCCCTTCTAAAAATCCCGTACCGGCCTTACTTTCAACTGGTAATCCTTGGGGTTGCGAATGGTATTGCCGGAACTCATGTGCATGGCCCAGGCTATGCCAGAACTTTCTTCCTTGTCTGTCCAATACCAGGTTTCCGTGAAGCCACCCGCACCTTCCTGATGTAACTGCTTTTGCACAGCCCTGAGTTCAGCCTCGTTGGGCAAGCGCCAGCCATTGCCCATGAAACGACAGGTCTCCACGGCGCCCTGCCAGTCTGTTGGGCTCAGGTCTTTATCGTACACCTTCAATTTGCGGCCATTTACAGTGACAATCAGGTTGCGCAGGTCGCGGTTCTTTGCCTCCAGCCGTGCCTGTTCGGCTTTAGCGGCGGCTTCTGCGGCAGCGGCCACAAGCGCTGCGGAATCAAGGGCTGCCCGCGCCAAACGCGCCTTCTTCTCCGAAGGTGTTTCGTAGGCGTAGGTGATGCCCGAAGAAACATTGCTGCTGTCCCGGAAGCGCAGGCGCAATTCCCCACCCTCCGGCTTCAGCACCAAAACAGAATCACAGGCATAAGCCACTGTGCCCTGTTGCACCGAAATGCGCAGAGGAACATGCACCTTCAGCTTCATGGGAACACAGATTCCGGCAGAAATAGGCGCCCTGCGGTCGTCAATACGCACAAAATCCACCGGGCGGCCGCTCCAGCATACCTTTACCTCCACCCGCTCCGTGCTCTGATTCCACCCCGGCTTACCCTGAACTCCTACGGGAGGCCTGGGGTTCACAACGGGCTGGGCCTGAAGGGTTGCAGCCAAGGAAAGACCAAGCAGGATGAAAAGACGCATGGTCAAAAATAGGGCCTGGCCCACAGAAATGGGTTTCGGAATTGTTTCCTGCGCGCGAATCAGCCTGATTCCCAGCTTCAAGGCGATACATGGACTTGGGACTATTCCCGGGTCAACGCATAGTTGGTGCTTCGTCCTCCGGCTGCTTCCTTATACAGGATGCCTTTTTCCATAAGGTCGTTGATGTCACGCACTGCAGAGTCTTTTGAGCATTTGGCGATTTTAGCCCATTTGGAAGTCGTTAATGTTCCTTCAAACCCATCCAGGAGCTTATTTAACAGCTTCCTTTGGCGCTCATTTATTTTTGTATGAATATGTTTTTGCCAGAATTCAGCTTTAAACAAGACGTTTGTCAACGTGGATTCTGTGGATTTTAGAGCCTGAATCAGACAATCCAGAAACCAAACAATCCAAGGGCTTATATTTAAATCTCCTTTTTGCGCATGTTCCAATACCTCATAGTATTGTTTCCGCATAGCCAGAATCTGTGCTGACATGCTGTAGCAGCGCTGCGAGCTCTTGTCTGCCCTTGCCAGCAGCATATCGGTCAATGCTCTGGTAATTCTTCCATTCCCGTCTTCAAATGGATGAATGGTTACGAACCAGAAATGCGCCACTGCTGCCTTGATAACAGGATCCATGCTCTTTTGATTGAACCAAGCTATGAAGCGCTGCATTTCCAGCTCCAATCCGGCGGCATCCGGCGCCTGATAATGAACTTTTTCTGCACCCATAGCTCCGGAAACAACCTGCATCGGACCGGCGCTGTCCTTTCTCCAGGCTCCAACAGTAATCTTGTACATGCCACTTCGCCCGGTCGGAAATAATGCAGCATGCCAGTCAAACAGCCGCTGATCGCTTAATGGTGCAAAACAGTTCTGCGTGGCATCCAGCATCATTTCAACCACACCGTCCACAAACCTGTCAGAGGGGACTGCGCCGGCAAGGTCCATTCCTAATTTCCGGGCGATGGATGAACGTACCTGTTCCCGATGCAGCATTTCCCCTTCAATCTCTGATGATTTGATGACATCCAGCGTCAGTGTTTCCAGTAGTGCTTCATTCCTTATTTCGAAACCCAACACCTCCATTTTACCCAGAAGTTTACCCTGTAAATGACGCACTTCACTCAGCAAGTCCAGGAAATCTTCACTGTTCCAGGTGAACTCAGGCCAGGCCTCCCGCTGATGTATATATAGCCTCATTCGTCGCACCTTCTGCAACGAATATACCCATTATTCACCGCATACAATCATGGCGAGTCGCAGGAACCAAACTACAACGCTCCCGATAACGAGTTCCTGCCCTTGTTATTAATCAGTTAACAACGTGTATCTTGACGATTGATTTA
The DNA here is from genome assembly GCA_947463095.1 of Flavobacteriales bacterium. GTDB lineage: Bacteria > Bacteroidota > Bacteroidia > NS11-12g > UBA955 > REEB481. The sequence continues at coordinate 5,890 of CANHRE010000089.1, forward strand.
ACCCAAAGAAGCCGACCGGTCGTGGCATCAAATTGATACACCTTCCGGTTTTCAGGCGCCTTACTGCTGTAAGCGGTATAGATGAATCCGCCATCCCATTTCTTTCCGGCCCTGCTCATTTCTATGCGGCCCGTCCTGTGGCCCCTGCCTGTTGTTGCTTCCTTTTTCAGCACTGCCCGCAGTATCCCCGATGTCACATAAATCAGGGACCTGTTGTCTGTCGGCATCCATAAGGAGTCCCTCGGGAATTGCCGCCTGATTTGAGCGCGCATCGCCTCCGTTGTCAACAGGTTTTGTTGTTGCAGGCTGATTTCATCTGTTCCGAATTGGTTGTTTTTTATATATACATGTTCGCCGGCTTCCTGCATTACCACCAGCATCTTAATAGCCAGAGGTACGCCCTGCTTTACATAGTTGTAGGTCACCACTGCCTCTTTACAGGTGTCTTGTGGTCCATCCGAACAGGGGTTGCCGGTTTCTAAAATATTGGCATGCGCAAAGCCTTGCATACAGGGGTTTTGAAGGCATGACATCATGAAATTGCGCTTAAATCCAACAAGTCCGAAATGACGAATCATCGTACTATCCGCCATGTATTTTAATCGTTCGTTGAAGTCCGTTTTCACTTTACCGGAATCCTGCAGATTTGACTTACTCGCTTGTTTCGGTGGATTCTTTGTTTTGGGATACTTTAGTGAATCTACCTCCAGAAGAAATGATGCCGTGGCGATATGTGCCAACGGATTGGCCTGTCCCTGCCGTGCCGTCAATACTGCCTGAATATAAACTTGATTGGAAGGGCGTTTTATATACCTGAGCATCTGATTGTATGCCAGGTTTACATCGTCTGCCTGAAGATCTTCCCCAGATACGATGTCGAAGTAATGCGCAAAAGTTGTCGGTTCCTCCGGATTCCGTTTAAAGCCGGTATATGCCGATGCAACAGGAATACTGTTTACATAAAAATTCCATTGAATATCCACCATGGATTCAGCGGAGTAGTCAAATGCTCCGGATGCATACCTGCCGCTTTTTTCCGTGTCCTTCCATACCCGGTCTAAACCCAAGGGAATATACAGTTTACAGTGAATGGTATCCTTCGTGTTCATTATGGGGGAATGCGCCTCAACGGCATATTGAGCGAAATACGCCTTGTTGGGAACACAGTGCAGAAATGGCTTGACAAACTGGGTTTCATCAAAAATTACCTCCGTATCAACCGGCTGCGCGGAGGCTTTCAGGCAGCACCACAGAAGGATGCTTAAAGGTGCGATTTTTTGCATGAATATGGCAAGCATTCCTGATGATACTTTTCGGACAGCTATTGCTGACCCCGCGGCCGGGACCTGCTCCCGGATCAACGTATAGCTTGTGGTTTCCCGTCCGGCTGCTTTAACCAGGCAAGTTGTCAGTGCTTTTCCCGGCAAGTCCAGGATATCTTCACTGTTCCAGGAGAATTCAGGCCAGGCCTCCTGCTGATGAATATAAAGCCTCATCCGACGCACCTTCTGCAACGAATATACCCATTATTCACCGCAGGTCAAGCCTGATGTTCCTGCTAAAGTGGATGCGTCCAGCCTTTCAGGGATGCTCCGCCCGACAAGAATCGGATGCTATTGAATCCTGTTTATCCTGTCCACCAGCATGGTTTTGTGCTGTGCTTTATATTCAGCACTCATGAAACTGCGGTCTATCAGCGCCATCCAACACGATAAAGAGTTGAAAACCTACTATGCAAAAAGGGTTGCAGACGGCAAACCAAAAATGTTGGTTTTGAACATTATTAGAAATAAATTGGTTTCAAGAATTTTTGCAACGGTGAATAGG
>CANHRE010000090.1 GCA_947463095.1 Flavobacteriales bacterium
ATGCCGGCGGTGATCTCCTCGTTCCTCGGAGCTTCCTTGGCATTTAGCGTCTGCTTGCGGCGTTTAACGCCTCCCATCATTTGAGGCCGGTCTTTTTGCGGCGTTGTTTGGATGTGGTTGGTGGTATGGTTTGGAATTAGCAATGCGTTGTGGTGAGCATATAAAGTCTGTCATGGTGCCTGCCCCCACCGAGTTGCAAAGCAACGAGAAGTGTACCCTTCGGTCACTGAGTCGTTGACCGCGAGCAAGGCCTCGCGGTAGGCGAAACGCAGTGGAGCCGTATCAGCTTGCCCCGACTGTAGCGAAGCGTTGGGGAAGTGTAGCGAGCGTTGGGGAACCTTGAATAATTAAGTGATAGCCACTTTGGCTATATTTTATTTAGAAAGCTTGGTGTTGCTGATAAACACTGAATTGACCTTACACTATTCTATGCTCTTACTTTTTCCTTGATGAAAAAGTAAGGCACATTATAGTGCTAACAACTTGATTCATAGCTAAGCAACTGCGCTACGCTGAAGCTACCGATAAAGACATTGACCCCATCATGATCACACAGGTACCATGGCCTTCCGATAAAAGCGGAAATAAGCCGGCAGGTGTTGCTTTACCTGAAAAGCACCCTTTGAAGGCCCTTACCCGTGCCGGCGAAGTCGTCTGGATATCAGCGGTTATTATCCCGCCATTCGTACACCCACTGGGCCTGAATCATCTCCAGATAACCTTCGTTGCATTCCTCGCGTGTGCCGGCAAATCCGGGGATTTCCAGCACCCATTCTATGAGTTCGGTAAAGCGGATGCGGTAAATCTTCGATTCATTGAAGTCATCGCCAAAGCGTTCGTACAACTTCATGGCAATGTCTTCAAAGTCTGTCCAGTGTATAGGAGGTTCGTGCATGTGCTTCTGTATTAATGTCCAATGATGCCGCTTTGGTCGGGGATGGTAACCACCAGGTCGCCTTCTTCGCTCAGCTTGCACTGGCAGGCCAGCCGACTGTTGTAGCGGGGATTGCGGGCGCGGTCCACATAGTCTTCCTCGCGCTCGCTCATCTCAGGCAGCAGGTCTTCACCCTGTTCGATGTACACATGGCAGGTGCTGCAACCGCAAACACCTCCGCAGTTGTGGTTGAGGGAGATTTCGTTATCCAGGGCCACATCCAGGATGGTTTCACCGGGGTGCATTTCCACGGTCAGCGGCTTTTTATCTTTTTGTTCAAAATGAAAGGTAAGGGAACCCATAATTTGCTGCAAAGTAACAACAGCGGGGGCGCAAAGTTTTATCCCTCGGCCTCCGTGTTTCGGCTTCAAAAACTTAATTTTGCGGCCTCAACAAACCCTACTATGGATTTTCAACTTACTGAAGAACATCTGGCCGTGCAGCAGGCAGCCCGCGACTTTGCGCAAACCGAACTGCTCCCCGGCGTCATAGAACGCGATGAGCACCAGAAATTCCCCGCAGAACAAATCAAGAAGCTGGGTGAGCTGGGATTTATGGGCATGATGGTGGACCCCAAATACGGCGGAAGCGGTATGGATACCATCAGCTATGTGTTGGCTATGGAAGAAATTTCCAAAATAGATGCTTCAGCCAGTGTGGTGATGAGTGTGAACAACAGCCTGGTTTGCTGGGGTCTGGAAACCTTCGGCAACGAAGAGCAGAAGCAGAAATACCTGGTTCCCCTGGCCAAGGGTGAAATCATCGGTGCCTTCCTGCTCAGCGAACCTGAGGCGGGCAGCGATGCTACCAGCCAGCGCACTACCGCCGAAGACCAAGGCGACCACTACCTGCTAAACGGCACCAAGAATTGGATCACCAACGGCAACTCAGCCAGCGTCTATCTGGTGATGGCGCAAACCGACCATGCCAAGAAACATAAAGGCATCAACGCCCTGATTGTAGAAAAGGACAGCCCAGGCGTTACCGTGGGTAAGAAAGAAGATAAGCTGGGCATCCGCGGCAGCGATACCCACAGCATCATGTTTCAGGACGTGAAGGTTCCCAAGGAAAACCGCATTGGCGACGATGGTTTCGGCTTCACCTTTGCCATGAAAACACTGGCCGGCGGCCGCATCGGCATCGCAGCTCAGGCTCTGGGCATTGCCAGCGGCGCCTATGAACTGGCCCTGAAATATTCCAGAGAGCGCAAAGCCTTCGGTACCGAAATCATGAACCACCAGGCCATCGCCTTCAAACTGGCCGATATGGCTACCGAAATTGAGGCCTCTCGCCTGTTCTGCCTGAAGGCGGCCTGGCTGAAAGACCAGCATCTGGACTACGCCCGCGCCAGCTCCATGGCCAAGTTGTTTGCCAGCGAAACAGCCATGAAGACCACCGTGGAAGCCGTTCAGGTGCACGGCGGTTATGGCTTTGTTAAGGAATACCACGTGGAGCGTATGATGCGCGACGCCAAGATTACCCAGATTTACGAAGGAACCAGTGAGGTGCAGCGCGTGGTGATCAGCCGCGACATCCTCAAAGATTGATTGTTCCAAGAGTTTTGAATAGGAAAGGCTTCCCTCGGGAAGCCTTTTTTGTTTCCGGCAACAGGGCATACCTGATTTCTATCAAGCCCTTCGGTGCATCTTGTCAGTCCGTACAGGTATGAAGTATGAGGAACTTTGCAGCACTAACCTTTTGATGATATTTTACTATGACACACAAAAAACTAATTCTTGCTGCGGCAAGCCTCCTTTGTATAGGATGGCTCCCCCTGCGTGCCCAGAAGGTCTTTACTGACTGGAATGGGTATGTGGATTCAAAGAACATCGGAACCACCGGTGTAGTTCAAATGAGCGACGGCTCTGAGGAATTGACCGCACAAACCTATCACTATTCCGGCCCCGGGCGGATAAACCGCGTGCGGGTGTATGGCAATTACAATGGCCTCACCGGGGTGCGTTTACGGGTAAACGTATACCAGGTGGACAGCAAAGGGCGGCCCACAGGAACCCTGGCAGGCACCAATGTGCAGTGGTGGGGCTCGGTAGACAACCCCATCGGCTATGTAGAGGCTATTTTCTCTGGCGGGGTGGCCGTAAGTTCCAACTTTGCCATTGGCGTAGCTCTGCGCACGCCGCAGTTCCCCTACCTGGGCAGCAGCTTCCAGGTGAAGTACACCGGCAACGGCGACGGCAAAGGCCGCGACCTGGCCTCCATCGCCGGAACCTCTACCTCCGGAAACTGGTCCAGCCTGAAAGATGATTTCGGCAAAGACGGCGACCTGTACCTGGTGCCACAGATGGCTCATGAAAACAAGGCGGCCTTCGGCATCGCCGGCAATTGCGTGGCCACCGGCACTACGGTGAACTTCAGCAATGCATCCACCTTCACCCGCGACAGCATGTTCAACCGCATCGGACTGGCAGCATACAGCGGCGCGGCTAAGTATTACGCCTGGGATTTCGGCGACATGAGCAGCTCCAACGTGGCCAGCCCCAGCCATGCTTACAGCAGCTCCGGGATGTATCAGGTTCGGCTTATTACCACCATCGTTGGCTGGAACAGCAGCCTGAGCGACACCGCACGCATGCAGATTTCCGTAGGTTTAAGTGCAGGTGCTTCCAACATCAATAACGCCACCTGCAATGGACAGAGCAACGGCAGCTTCTCTGCTTCGGGCAGCGGTGGCGCCACACCCTATCAGTATGCCATTGGCAGCGGTGCCTGGCAAAGCGGAGCCACCTTCAGCGGTCTGGCCGCAGGCTCCTATACCGTGAAAGTAAAGGACAACCTGGGCTGCATCGCCAGCAACACGGTAACCATCAGCCAGCCCGCCGCCATTGAGTTTACTTCCACCAACCATTCTGATGCCACCTGTGGCAATATGGACGGATCCATATTGGTAAGTGCCGGCGGCGGCAGCGGTTCCATACAATACCAGTTGGGCAGCGGTTCTTTCCAGAGCAGCGGCAGCTTCAACGGTCTGGCTGCAGGCAATTATACCATCACCGCTAAAGACGGCAACAGCTGCACCCGCAGCACCATTGTTTCTGTTGACAACACCTCAGCACCGGCATTGAGCACCAGCAGCACCAATGTAAGCTGCTACGGCATCAGCGACGGATCCATCACGCTGAGCGCCAGCGGCGGCACCGGCACCCATCAGTTCAGCATCAACGGCGGAAGCAGCTACCAGAGTTCAGGTATCTTCAGCAGCCTGGCAGCAGGAACCTATCAGGTGCAGGTAAAGGATGCGGCAGGATGTACCGATGCCACCGTGGTTACCATCAAAGCACCCAACCAAATTCGGTTTAACACCTCCGTTATGGCTGCCAAATGTTACGCAAGCAGCGATGGAGAAATTCACCTCAGCGAAGTGAGCGGAGGCATCGGCAAACCCTCCTTCAGCATCAACGGCAGCACCTATCAGTCGTCACCCGACTTCACAGGCCTGCGCGCAGGAACCTATACTGTGTATGTGAAAGACATCGCCAGCTGTATTGTAACCGGCAGCGCCGTCATCAGCAGGCCCACCGATATCAGCACCTCAGTGAGCATCACCAATGCCACCTGCAACGGCAGCAACAACGGCATCATCCTGGCCAACGCTACGGGCGGAACCCCCGGCTATTACTTCAGCCTTTCCGGAGGAAGCTGGCAAAGCAGCGGACGATTTGAAACCGGTGCCGGAAGCTATCAGGTAATGGTGATGGACAACAACGGCTGTCGCGATACGGCCAACGCTACCGTTGGTCAGCCAACCATCGTTGCGGCTTCATCCAATTCGACCAACTCCACCTGCGGCAACAGCAACGGCAGCATTCTTGTGGCCGGCAGCGGTGGCTCCGGCAGCGGCTATCAGTACAGCCTGAACGGCAGCACCTGGAACAGCACAGGCCTGTTCAGCAACTTGTCTGCCGGCACCTATTATGTAGTGGTGAAAGACGGCGCAGGTTGCCAGATGGTAACCGGTGTTACCGTAAAAGATGCCAACGGACCAAGCATCACGAGCATCAGCAAAACCAATGTTACCTGCAATGGCGGAACCGATGGCAGCATCACCGTGAACAGCACCTCAGGCGGCAGCGGCACACTGTTGTTCAGCATTGACGGCAGCAACTGGTACAACAGCGGCAAATTCACCGGCCTCACCGCCGGAACCTATACCGTGAGTGTGAAAGATGGAAATGGCTGTATCGGCAATTCAGCCGAACAGATCATCAGCCAGCCGAATGCCATAGCGGTTTCTGTACGCACCTTCAATGCCACCTGCAACGGCCTGAACAGTGGCCAGGTATCAGTGAGCGCCATTGGCGGCTCGGGCACCCTGGGTTACAGCATTGACGGAGGACAGACCTACCAGTCAGACCGCAACTTCAGCGGACTGCGGGCGGGTTATTATCTGGTAATGGTGCGCGACGCCGGCGGTTGTGTGGGCTATGCCACCTTCAGCATTGAAGAACCAACGGCCATCAACATCGTAACCGGAGTGCTGGACGTTACCTGCAGTGGCGCATCCAACGGTGCTGTTTCCATTCAGGCTTCCGGAGGAAATGCCCCCTATACCTACAGCCTGAACGGAACCACCTACCTGAGCAACGGCGTGTTCACAGGAATGCGCGGTGGCACTTATACCGCCTATGTGAAAGACATCAACAACTGTGTGCGCGCCAAAACCTTTACGGTGAATGAACCCGACGAGTTGTTTGTATTTTCCTATGTATCCGATGTATCCTGCGCCGGCGGCAACAACGGCGTTATCGACCTGTCGGTTACCGGTGGCGTGCTGCCCTACACCTTCAAATGGTCCAATGAAGCAGCCAGCGAGGACATCTTCAACCTGCGCGCCGGAAGCTATTCCGTGATGGTTTCCGATGCCAACGGTTGCATTAAAACACGCAGCTTTACCATTACCGCACCCATGAATCCCATTGTGGTAAATGGTGTGGTGACCGGCACCACCAACTCGTCAGGTTCTATTGACATTACCATCACCGGTGGTGTGCCCCCCTATACCTATAACTGGTCCAATGGCCGTCGCTCAGAAGACATTTCCGGACTGGCTCCCGGCGTGTATTCAGTGGTGATTCGCGATGCCAACAACTGCGAAGCCTATAGCGAATTTACTGTGAGCAACAGCAGCGGTACGGTATCCAGTGAAGTGGCCAACTTCTTCCGCATGCATCCCAATCCCGCCGGAGATCTGGTAACACTGCGTTGCAGCTCGCCAATGGAAGTGGTACGCATTTACAATGCTCAGGGCGTTGAAGTTTTCCATAGAAACTTCCCGGGCAATGATCTGAACATCCCCACCGGCCAATGGCCTGCCGGCACCTATCTGGTGCACATTGCAGGAAATGGACAGCGGGAAGTGCATAAACTGGTGATCCTACACTAAATACTACCCAATCCGAATAAAAAAGGGCGTCCTTCGGGGCGCCTTTTTTTGTTATTCCACCAAATACAGCTGCTTTTCGACCAGTAAAAAACACTTCGCTACAAAACCACAAACAAAATATACCTTAATGGAATTAGTATTATGCATAAACAATTACTCATGATAAACAATTCAAACTCCATCATCGTCGCGTTGCTATGTCTTTCACTTCCCGCTTGCACCATTATAAGGCAGGGAGAAGTTGGGGTTAAAAGGCGGCTTGGCAAGATTGAAACAAAGACCCTTGAAGAAGGTCCCAAGGTGTTCAATCCCTTTTTCTCCACCATCATCATCGTGCCTACACGCACCATGAATATGGAGGTAAAGTTGAACCTTCCCTCCAAAGAAGGGTTAACCATTCAGAGCGAAATTTCTATACTCTACCACATCAAGAAGAAGCAGGCTTCAGAGATTGTGCGCACCATCGGGCCTAATTATGAGAACACCATGATTCTTCCTGTGTTCAGAAGTGCTTCGGCCGATGTAACCAGTAAATTTCTTGCCAAGGACATGCACTCCGGCGAGCGCGCTACCATCGAACGCAGCATCAAGGAACAGATGATGGAGATTCTAAGCGATCGCGGCTTTGACATTGAGAATGTGTTGATGAAGAGCATCATTTTACCCTCCGGCCTGTCAAAAGCCATCGAAGAAAAGTTGCAGTCTGAACAAGATGCCCAGCGCATGGAGTTTGTGAAGCAGCGCGAACAAGCCGATGCCGAGCGCCGCTCCATTCAGGCAGAAGGCGACAAGAAGGCTCAGATTATTGCCGCCGAGGCGCGCCGTCGCACCATGGAAATTGAGGCTGAAGGCAGGGCCAACGCCATCAAGACAGAAGCAGAGGCACAAACAAAAGCCAACCAGATGCTCTCCGGTTCTTTGACAAACATGCTGCTGGAAAACAAGAAAATAGAAGCGTTCAGGGCTTTAAGCGCCAGCGACAATACCAAAGTGATCATCACCGACGGAAAGACTCCATTGCTGGGACTGCCGGCTTCGGATAAATAAATTACGTGTTTTCCTTGATGAGTTAAAAGGGGGGTCAATGGCCTCCCTTTGACTTTTCCCCGGCGCGGACGGCACGGAAATGGTATTAAGCTCAAAGCATATTCATGCAATCCCGGATACGACTTATCATTTCCCGGAAGTCCGGTTGTCCTTTGTAATACAGGCTTGCCGTTTTTCGGTACATATTCATGAATTCCTGTACCACCTTGTTATCATCTAA
>CANHRE010000091.1 GCA_947463095.1 Flavobacteriales bacterium
CTGCGCAGTGCTTTCTGTTCGTTCAGCGCATGAACGGGGGCCTGAATGGGCCGTCCCGGTGAACTAAATTGTGCCTGCACCTTTGTGGTAATGGCCAATAAAAAGCACGCGGCAAGTTGAATTTTCATGGGTAGTTATTTACAATTCGAATTGGTGAAATTGCATGAAACCATCCAAAAAAACAAATTCCAGCGACCTGCTTAGGAAAAAATGGCCCTGAACAGGTACAGCAATTTCCGAGCGCCTTACAGTCCGGGATGCATTCCGGAATTGCCGCGCGCGCCTTTTCTTCTGGCCCTGAGATAGCCGCGTTGTTCTTCTGTTAAAACGGACCGAACCTGCTCCATCCCTTCGCGCCGGATGCGCTCCATTTCCGGCCGTGCCTGCTCTTTGTTACCATTGTACTGCTTCATCACCGCCTGCAAGCAAAGGCAGTTACTGTCCTGTATACTGCGGATGCGGGATTCCTGAACGGTGTTTATCCCGGCGCTGTCTTTTAAAAACTTCAATAAGGTCGCGGCACGCTGCGCGCAAAATTCCTGCCTTGGCTGTGCCTGAATGCCTGCCCATCCGGCAAGCATCAGCAACGTAAGAATCATCCTCATTTTCATATTGTCTTTCCTTTGAACCCTATGACGTATGGTTGATAAGGAAGTTTAATCCCTTGTACCTTTGGAGGCATGTACAGGTTTCGAACATCGGCGGTAATGTTGCTGTGTCTGAATTGGATTTGCAGCGTACAAGCGCAGACGGAACGCATCAACCCTTACGGCAAATTGCTGTTGCGCACCCTGCAAGATGGGGCCTACGCGCAATGGTCTGCCGCTGAATATCCATTCCTCATCTGTACAAACCCGGCCATCTTTTCCCCGGCCCGTGCCGAGGCTTTAGGTGTGAAGGTTCAAAGTCGCTGCGGTGACGTATGGTCCTGCCGCGCTTTGCTTCAGGTGCTGCCCTTGCTAGCCCGGGAAGAAGGTGTTCGTTATATCGAAATATTGCCTTTAAACAGCCTGAGACCATTTGACGACAGCGCCCGCAAGGCCAGTAATATTCAAAAAGCCTGGCATGCCGGCACTGCAACACCCATCAAAGGCAAAGGTGTTGTGATAGGCGTGGTTGATGTGGGCTTTCAAAGCGACCATCCGGCCTTTTGGGACAGCAGCGGCACCCGGTATCGGGTAAAGCGTTTCTGGAATCAGTCTGCTACCGCCGGACCAGCCCCTCAGGGCTTTACCTACGGAAGGGAATGTAAAACCGAAACGGAAATACTGGCAGAACGCAATGACGACGGAACCCATGGCACTCATGTGGCCGGTATCGCCGGTGGATCGGGACTGGGCTCGCCCGGTTTTAAATATGCTGGGGTGGCGCCTGAAGCTGAACTGGTGTTTGTAAACATCCTGTATTCCTCTCCTACTGTGCCCGGCAGCGCCTGGGGCGACTACCTGATTGCTAATCCGGCCATCATTGACGCGTATGACTATGTTTTACGCTATGCCAAATCAAAGGGTCAACGCGCGGTAACCAACCTGAGCTGGGGTATGCACACAGGGCCGCACGACGGCACCTCGCTGTTTGACCGCGCCGTAGATCAACTTGCTGCGCAGGGTCTGGTTGTGGTAGGCGCCGCCGGCAACGATGGCAACTCCGGTATGCACCTGTCCGCAAAACTCAGGAAAGACACAGTATACACCTTCGCCTATGACAATGGAAGGCAATACCGTTCCGCAGAAAGCATCTATACCGATATCTGGGGAACTCCGGGAAAAAGCTTCAGCGTGAATGTTGCCTTGTTTGACACCCTGGGGAAAAAGTTGCTGGAAATGCCTTTCTATCCAGCTGATGGCAGCAGCCTGAGTCGCTGGTTTTCCAACGGAAAGGACTCAGTAAACATTCAGATAAGCAGTCAGAAGCAATACCCATTTAACGGTAAAACAAACATGCTGCTCATAGCAAGCCACCCCCATGCATCGCGTTGCTTCCTTCGCCTGGGCTTCACCTCCGATTCTTCCGACCTGCATGCGTGGAATTCCGGAGAGGCTTACCTATGGTCGTCAGGCAGCTTCAGCCAAGGGGTAAAAGGCAACGACTACACAGGCATTTACCTCAACGGAAACAACGAACATACCATCGGTGAAAATGGCGGCTCGGGAAATGCTACCATCTCAGTTGGGGCCTATGTTACCCGCAACGTATGGACCGATGACCGCAACAATCCCAGAGACAACAAAGGACAAACGCTGTATACGAATGCTACCTTTACCAGCCGGGGGCCAAGAGTGGATGGGTTCATGAAACCCAATGTGTCGGCACCCGGTTCGGAAATATGCGCCCCCCTGCACAACAGGCAGCTTCCAGGATGGCTGTACGACAGGGTTCTGTGCCGCGACAGCATCAAAGGTGCCTGGAACTATTACGGGGTTTTGCAGGGAACCAGCATGGCTTCACCCCATGTTGCCGGCATTGCGGCCCTGATGTTGGAGGCAGACCCTTCCCTGTCACCTAATACCCTGCGCAACCTGCTGCAACAAAGCGCCAAGCAAGATGAATTCACCGGAAAAGTCCCGAATGGCATCTACGGCTATGGGAAAGTGGACGCCTGGGAAGCAATAAAAGCTGTTCAAACCCTGTCTGCGGGCAACACCACGGAACACCCTGTTCAACTGCGCCTGTTTCCCAATCCCGCTGACGGAGGCAGGGTGCATATAGGGGTTCCCCAGCAATGGTCTGGGCCGCTGGAAGTTATGATTTACGACCTCAATGGGCGGCTTCGTGACACCCAGATTTTTGTTGCTGAAGGCAGCATCAGCCTGTCCACGAACAACTTAACAGCAGGCACCTATGCCGTGCTTGTAAAGCACCGCAACTATTCGGCATCCCGGCTGCTGCTGGTACCCTGAGCATACCACTGAATAAAGGCCCTGGCTTTTTCCACGTATTCCGCCACACTGGAGGCAATGGCCGTTTCCTGTTCAGGACCCAGGGTGCGCACAATTTTGGCAGGCACGCCAAGCACCAGAGAATACGGAGGTATTTTCATGCCTGAAGGAACCAAGGCATGAGCGCCAATGATGGAATACTCCCCTACTTCAGCATCGTTTAATACGGTGGCGTGCATGCCCACCAGCACATGATGAGCAATACGTGCACCGTGCACAATGGCGCTGTGCCCGATGGTGCAATCATGCCCTATGATGGCAGGTGAACCCAAATCTGCATGAATTACTGCCTGATCCTGAATATTGGTCCGCGCTCCTATTTCCAGAAGCTCGGTGTCGCCACGCAATACCGCCTGAAACCATACCGATACTTCATCGCCAAGGGCTACCGTACCCACCACATGGGCACCAGGGGCTATAAACACTCCCTTCCCCTTTTTAAGCGGTGTACGCAATCGTTCTATTGTTGTCATCCGTGCTAATTTGCGTCTTTTTCCGGAAGAAAACCTCATGAACCTTGTTTTTACCGATATCGCCCGAATGTACGGAACGCATCCTACAGGTCACCACGCCTTGAAAGGCGCTCAAATGGCTGAAGTTCCCTTTATAGACCATGCTTTTCTGCGCTGCAGCAATGGCATAATTACAGAAACAGGTATCATGGAACAGTTTAGCCCTGAAGTACAGGAATCACGCGTTTCGCTGGAGGGCAAGTGGTTGATTCCGGGTTTGGTGGACAGCCATACGCACCTGGTATTTGCCGCTGCGCGGGAAGAAGAGTTTCGCATGCGCATCAAAGGAAAAAGCTATGAAGAAGTAGCTGCTGCTGGTGGTGGAATCCTGAACTCCGCGATGAAATTGAGGCAAACTTCCGAAGAACAACTTTTTGAAGACGCCTGCGTGCGACTTCAAATCATGATGGCCCATGGCACCTCAACGGTCGAAATAAAAAGCGGCTACGGACTTGATACCGCTTCAGAACTCAAGATGTTGCGCGTCATCAAAAAGCTGAAAGAATCCTTCCCTATTCAGATTAAAGCCACCTTTCTGGGTGCACACGCCATTCCCGCCGAATACAAAACCAACCGCACCGCCTACATACGCCTGATTGTTGAAGAAATGCTTCCCGCCATTCACCAGGAAGGTTTGGCGGACTTTATCGATGTTTTCTGCGACCGCGGCTTCTTCACCCCTGAAGAAACGGCCACCTTGCTGGAAGCAGGTTTGCGTTATGGACTAAGGCCCAAGATCCACGCCAACGAGCTCGGACTTACCGGCGGCGTGCAGGTGGGTGTAAAATATGGCGCCTTGTCGGTAGACCACCTGGAACATTGCGGACCAGAAGAGGTTGAGTGCCTGCGCCACAGTAACACCATCCCGGTGGGGCTGCCCGGCACCTCCTATTTCCTAGGATTGCCCTATACGCCGGCACGCGCATTGATGGATGCAGGCTTGCCGGTGGCACTGGCCAGCGACTTCAACCCTGGAAGCAGCCCGGGACCCTCGCTGCAAATGACGTGGAGTCTGGCCTGTACACAAATGAAGATGTTGCCGGAAGAAGCGTTCCACGCCATTACCCTGAATGCCGCCGCTGCACTCGACTTATGCGCTGATTGCGGGAGTCTGAGCGTTGGAAAGCGGGCTGATTTCTGCGTGATGGAAGGAAAACCCTCGCTGGCACTTATCCCTTACCACTTCGGCATCAACCATGTGGCGCAGCTTTATGTGATGGGAAGACCCTGTTCAGGACCTCAGGCCTCCAGCTTATGATAGCCCTCCAGGTTGTCTTCACCCCAGCGTTCCCGCTCGGTTTCAGACCATAAGCCCGGAAAGAAGATGCGTTTCTGGTAGCGCGGATGCATGTAACGCTGCCAGGGACTTCCGCCGGTAGCCGCGCCACCGCCGATATACTTTTCGGCCGCATGGTAATGAGCCATCACCCAGCGGATATTCACGGTATGATCGTAATGCCTCATGGCGTTGCGGAGCCCTGCGTCATTCCTTACCTCTTCGGGCAGAGCCCTGAACAGTGTCCATAGGTTTCTTTCCCTGTATTCCTGCATAAAGTCAAGAAACTCAGCCTTGTAGCGCTGCTCGAAATTGCGGAGCAGGGCATTTTTTGCGCCGGTAGCATGATCCTTCCCGGCAGCTTGCCAGTACAGCAGTTCAAAAACCTCATCCATAGGAGCTTCAAGATGCAGCTCATGCCTGAACCTCTGGTCTACCAGGTTGACCAACTCGGTGGACCCAAATTCAATTTTCCGATACTGGGCGCTCTGAAAGCCGCTGGCCGGGGTAAGCGTGTCGCGGAACTTCATGTATTGTTCCGGCTCCATGCCATCGCCCATGATGTGGAAAGATTCCGCCAGCATGTCGAAATAGCGGCTGATGCGGTTCAGGTGCATGCTGAATTTAGCCGCAGAGAGGGTACCAGGCTCAGACAGCTGACCCATTTCCCACAGAATCATCTTGAACAGCAACTCATTAATCTGGTGGTACATGATGAACACCATCTCATCGGGCAATTGGGTGCGTTTGATTTGCAAGCCCAGCAGCGCATCTACCTGAATATAATCCCAATACGTAATGGGTTCGGCGTGCAGCAATCCGGATAGGTGTACGTCGGGATCCTGTCCCATGGCACGATACTTTTGATCAATGGCGTCCAGCAATTCTGTCCTGTTCATGTGGTAAACGATGCGGCAAAGTAATGAATGACCAATGGCTAAATAAGAAAATCATATAGTGTTGGCTGCTGATAATTATCAACCGACCATAAAAAAAGGCGACCACGAGGATCGCCTTAACTTCACATCAGATATTACATCTGTCCCATATAATTTCACCCCCGTTGGGGAAGCCAGGGCCAAAATACCAAGATAGCTTCTAGTGCAAAAGCAATATTAATAGTGCATAGCAAAGGTCAAATTACTGGCCCAGCGGTTGGCCTGTCTGTAAAGTGAAGAAATGAGAAGTGCTGCTCAGGAAAAAGGTTCCAACATGCAAGGAAAGAAAAGATGAAAGGACGCATTTTGTTTCCATGGAGTTTTGCCATTTGTGCAATACCGGATCGATACCCGAAATCAGCCATTGGCTAACGCTATGGATTCAAGTTTTGCCTCTTTCTTTCTGACTTAGCTAGCAGCGTTTTTCAGCACGCCATCATCATTATGAAGATCAGCAGCCTGCACTTGTGTAAGATCGAAGCTAGCTGAAACATAATGTCCACTATTTGTCATAGCTTGGCAGGTAAGCATAACCTGAGCATTAACTGCAGTCTGACTCCAGCTCCCTCCGGGTTGGAAGTAATTTTGAGGAGCCTGACCCTGAGGAACTATTTGAAAACTTCCATTGCTATTCCACACATCGGGATTTTTGAGCGTGGTAAGGTCTAAAGATTGAGGGTTTCCAAAATTTCCGTTAGCATCCTCTAGTAGAGCCGTTAATGTTATTGAAATGTCCTTGCAGGTTTGTTGGTAGCTACCGGAAGGAATAAATCCTACCTGTGTTTCGTTGTTTGTATCCATTTTTTTGTTTTTTAAGTCCCCCTACTCATTAGGCTTTTCGGTTGCCGCCTTTCGTTGAATTCCTTAACGAAATAAGTCCGTTTTTTTAAGTGGGTTCTGCTCCACTTTTGTCATTCGTGTATATTGCAAGATTGGGTGGTCAGCCCTTATTTGACCAGTGTATGTTGTTTTTTACTTGCACATAATGGCATTAAACCTTTCGGTTTCTGCCGATTACGTTACTGGTAATGCAATTTGATAATTTTTTTTTAATATGCAAGCACATCTGTCCAAAATCAATTTTAGCCACCATCGGCGAAGGCAAGGCATCAGCCCTACCCTCAAAGTTGCAAAACAAAATCAAACGGCGCAGGATAAAGGTAGCATTACTGGCGTAGCTGTTGGCTTATCTACCAGACGCAAAAATCAGACAAACCGCTCTAGAGGCAAGGAGTAATAAACACATAAAAGGGATAGACTCATGGACATACGTTGTTTCCCTGGTGTTCTGCTATTTGGGCATCGCTGGCACAGTGCACCAGAAAAGTAATGGTATGCGTTTTATGACAGGCAATAACGGTCATCTGAGGTGTAAACGAGCCCCAAGCATTTCGAACTTTAACCAGCATCGTGACCACAAGGTCTTTAATCTGTCCTGTTCATGTGGTAAACGATGCGGCAAAGTAATGAATGACCAATGGCTAAATAAGAAAATCAGATAGTGTTGGCTGCTGATAATTATCAACCATAGCACAAAAGGCGGCCCTGCGGGACCGCCTTTTGTGGTTTCTAATTAAGAATAATCAGGAAAAGGTAGTAAGCAATCCAATGGTAAACTGTTGCGCTGACGGGTTCCCTCCATTCTGGCGGAACAGCGGGTTCATATTGTATTTTCCGTAAACGCGCAGATTGCGATAGCCCACTTCCACATAAGGACAAATTTTCCAATCGTTCAAATCAAAGGCGCTTCTCCACTTTTCCCTGCCATC
>CANHRE010000092.1 GCA_947463095.1 Flavobacteriales bacterium
AAGCAACTACCTGATAACCAAGATTTTAGTAGGTGGGTAGCGGGGCGGTGATTCAGGTGGTAATGATTTTCAGGGCTATATTCAATAGGTTTCCCGCGTCGTGAAGAAACTGGCGGACCCGACTGGAACAAGCGCGAAGACATCAAATCAGCGCTGAAGGTCGGTCTCATCCTCTTGCTGGATGAACATGGCTATCCGCCCGTGCAACGCGACGAAGTATATGCCGAAATCTTTGAACAGGCCGAAAATTTTAAGAAGAACAGGTGATTGATTTCATGATTTACAAGATTTTAAATCCAATGAATACCGGTCCCTTTCACGATTGTTTCCTCACAAATTTCCCTGAAACAACAATATCCCTAATCACCAAAACCCAATCTTAATTCATCCAAATCCCCAATTGTGATATGTTTTTGGGGAATACAATCCCCAAATATGTATCATATTCAGGTATTTGAGCCTTCGAGTACCCGGGAAATTGACCCGTTCAACCCGGCAGACCCTATGGCCTCAACTCAATATCATTCAGGTAAATGCTTTGGGTATAGCCCACGATGGCTTCAAAGCTGAGCCTATAGCTGCCGCTGTAGGGTATCCTAATTTCGGCATTGCCTTTGCCATAGCCGCTGGTAGTCCAGATCTCTGCACCATTCAGGCGCACGCGCAGGGAACCTCCGGGTGAATAGATGTTGTAGAAGAAGCTGAGCATGGCCAAGGGCGGCATGTCCGTAAAGTCGCGCGTGAGGGTGAATATTTTGGCCGTGCCGCTGCTGGACTGCCAGGCCAATGCACAGCCATCGCAAACCTGTCCGCTTGAAAACACCCATCCGTTGTTGAGCCAGTCTACCCAGTCCATATCGGCGAAGGATTTGAAATAAAACGCTTCGATATAGGCCTGGCGTTGTGCGGTATCGCTTCCAAACTGATTGGCCACCGCCAGACGTACATCGTAATGGCCCACATGCTGATAAGAGGCCTCCACGGTGCTGCCGGCTGCAACGGAGGGGGTTGCTCCGGGCAGATACCAAGAAAACACCGTAGGGTTCTGGGTGGAAGTGCTGTTGAACCTGACCTTGCTGCCCAGCGGCACCCGTGTTGCCGAGGCGCTGAATCGGGCCACCGGCGCGCTCGGGTTATCGGCATTCCTGCTCTGTGATGTATCGTTTTTATTGCTGCGCGGCAGGTTCCAGGACACAGGTTCCTTCAGACAACCCACACAAAGCGGCAGCAGGAGCAAGAAGATGCGATGCGGTTTTTTCATGGCAGTGCGATGGCCTGGCCTTTGATGATGATTGGTTCCTCCCGCAGGCGGGCGCGAAGTTGCCTGCTTTCTCGCAGGTTGCGGCTACCACGATGCCAGGCAGCGAAGATGTTGTGTACGTAAATAGTGGCGGCAAGACCTCCGGAAATCAGCGCGGTCTTATACCCCAGATTGGCTCGGTCGTAATAGTAGTCCATATCATACTGACTTGTGGCGCTTCGGTAGTTGTTATACTGTGCTTTGGCATAGAGCCCGCTAATCACGGCCGTTCCGGCGCAGTACAGAAACCATTTCGCGGAGCCCTTCCCCTGCGTGCCATAACTGGCCCTGAAGGTACCCAGTCCCGGCCACAGCAGCGAGTACAACGCCGAACCTGGACCGGCTTTGGTTTTGTAGCCTACCAGCATCAGGTCGGAAAAGTTTCGCTCGTTCAGTGTTTTGTCCTTCACCTGAATGTGGAAGTCACCGTATTTAATGGTGTTCTTGTTGATGTAGCGCTCCACATCGTACTTTAATAAGGAGGGGAAGTCCTTATCGAAGCGCATGCCACCCGCATCCGACCAGACCGAATAGGTGGACGATTTCCACTGCAGCTTAATGGGCATATCTTCTTTCGCAGCTATAAAATAGCCGCGTTGTTTGGGCGGCGACAGTGCCGAAGCGGTGATGAGGTTTTGAAAGTGTGTATTCAGTTCGGGAGTGCTTCCCTCCTGGATTCGGAAACTGCTTTTGTTCTGTCCTGAAGTATCGAAGCGCAGTGCGATGTCGCCGCCGATACTGCCTTCGGGCGCGGTCATGGATGCCTGGTTGAGTACTTCAGCCACGGATTGTTTCCAAAGCAGCAGTCCCGAAGCATTTTCCTTGTGGTACGGATAAACCATACTGCTGCGGTCGTGCAGAAACTGGGTGACATCCTTGATGGTTTCAATCCGGCTCTTGGCATGTCCATTTCCGGGACTAATCCGCAACAGTTCCTCATAGGCATTTCGGGCAGGACCGTAGCGTTTTGCTTCGTATAGTCCATCGGCAAATTCCCTCGCCTTACGAACCTGCTCCTCCCTGATTTTCAATTCTATCTGGCGTATTTTATTATCGATGTTACCCTTGTTGGAACTGCAGGGGCGGGCTTCGTAATAGAGCGTACGGGCTAATGCCCAATTTCCGGCCCGGTAAGCCGAGTCGGCGCGCTGTTCACGGGCCTTGCACACGGCCAGGTCGCAGGATTCTATGCGCTCGCGTACATCGTCATTGTCTTGCACCATGCGGGCATCCACATAGGCGCGGCGCGCTTCGTCATAGCGTCCGGCTTCAAAGGCCACATCTCCGCGCTGCAACGCCTCGAGGTAGCGCCTGTTGCGTTCCTGTTCGGCGCGCTGAGCGGCTTCTTCTTTTACAATCTGCGCACGGGCTTCCTTCGCCAGCGCGAGCGGCGGATACAAAAGGATGGTAAAGTTGCTGCCGTAGGTTCCCTCGGTGAATTCCACACTCAGGTTTTGCACCCTAAAGGTGGTACTGAGCTGATTGTTGCCCACATTGCTCTTGCCGTTGGCCTGGCGGAAGGATGCCAGCAGGTAGCGGAAACAGGCTTCATCCGGTTCCATGCGCACCACCTGTTCCTTGCCGGGGTAGTAAAAGAGCGTGAGGCGGCCGTAACTGCTTCTGTGCTGCCAGGAAATCGTGTGGTAGGGCAAATCTCTGTCCATATGGCGATACGACTGATCCTGGGAAGAACCGGTGAAGTTCCAGCCCTGCGCGTCGAGGAACAGGCGGGTGGCTTCCAGCTCGCTTTGCTGCATGCGGACAATCTGCTGCAGGCTAAGACATCCTTCGGGCTGAGTCACGGGTTGCGCCTGACCCGGAGGCTGAACCTGCGGACTTGGCGGATTGGATGGAGCCTTTTGCGTTACCTGCGCCGAAGCATCCATGATTAAGCCCCATAAGAGCAATGAGCGAATGATCCCCCTGTGGAACATTATGGTACAATTTTAGGGAGGAATGAGGGATTTTTTAACTGCTGTAAACCTGACGGGCATGATGCTCTTTCCACGACAAGTTTGTCAAGGTGTCCTTCGGCTAAGCTCCCCCACCCCCACGGTGACTTGCTGCGTGTCATGGTGAGTTTATCGAACCACCGTGGGGACAAGCGGTTGCTTTGCAACTCGGTGGGGGCAGGCGGGAACAAAGGCTGTCATGGTGAGCACCGTCGAACCATGTGACAGTCCTTCGACCCCTACAAGTAGGGGCTCAGGATGACAGCCTATAACAATACTACCGCACCACCAGCGTCCGGGTGGCTCTTTGGTTGCCCTGGGCCAGTTGCAGGAAGTAATTTCCTGGGCGCAGGCCGCCAACATCCAGGATCAGCTCATGGGTGCCGGAGCGGTGCTTGCCCTGTGCCAGGATGCGTATCAGGCTGCCCATGGTGTCGAACAGGCGCAGCTCCACCTGGCCGCCGTCGGTATAGAAGCGAATGTTGGTGCTGCCTGAAGCGGGGTTGGGATAGGGGTCGTCCAGGCTGATGCGCGAAAGGATATCGGCGAAGTCTTCCAGCTTTGTGGAGCCGGCCTTGAAGATAGGCAGGGTTTGATAGGTTTTACCAAGCATGGCCGTCTTCACCTCGCTGTCGGTCAGGCCGAACCAGTCTTTCAGCACGGTGGCATACACCTGGCGGAAGTCGAAGCTCATGGGAACATTGTCGTTCACCGAAACGGTAGCGGGGATGACGGGGTTATTACCGATGATACCGGGGTTCACGCTGCTTCCGAATACGAACAGCGGAGCGGCTGCGCCGTGGTCCGTTCCGTTGGAAAAGTTGCTCATCACGCGGCGGCCAAACTCGCTGAAGGTCATGCCCGCCACACGATCCTGCACGCCGAGGAGTTTCAGGTCATCCTGGAACACCTTGATGGCTTCGGAGAGGCGCTGCAGCAGTGTGGCATGTGCGCCCTTGCTGGTATCTGCTGTATCTACCTGGGCGCTGTGGGTGTCGTAGCCGCCCTGGCTCACCATGTACACGGGGGTTTTCAGGCCTCCATGGATCAGCTTGGCCACGATTTTCAGTTGGTCGGCCAGCGGATTGTTGCTAGGATATGTTGCCAGGTTTTTGCCTGTATTGGCGGCAGCCTTGATGACCGTGCCGTATTCCTGGGTCTGCTGTGCGATGGTGCGTATGTAGGTAAGCTCCTTCCCTGCCGGTGTAGAAGGCGCGGCATCGGTGGTGCCTGTTACCAGGTTGTAGAAGGTACTTGGGTCGGTGATGGCCATCGCCATGTTCATATCGGGACCCATAAAGGTGAGCGATACTCCGGCACCGATTTGTATGGCCAGCGGATCGGGCATGGCGGCACTAGGATAGGCCGTTGGGAAACCGGGAAACACCTGGTCGAGGTAGCGCCCCATCCATCCTGATGGCTCAACCACGTTGCTTTCTGAGGCGCTCATCCAAATATCGGTGCTTCGGAAGTGCGAGAAGTTCGGGTTGGGATAGCCCACATTTTGCACGGCAGAAATCAACCCGTTGTTGTACATGGTCTGCATGCCCGTCATGGCCGGATGCAATCCCACCCCAGCCTTGCCGCTCAGGCCCAGAACCTTGGTGTCGCTGATGAGCACGTTCTGGCGCACCTTGGACAGGTTGCTGTACTGATCTGTCGGTATGAGTGTATTCAGGCCGTCATTGCCGCCGTTCAGCTGTATGATTACCAACACGCGATCGGTTTGCGCTGCTGCCTTGGCCAGGGCCCCGAGCATGGAGTTAGGGCCGAAGGCGTGGAGTTTATGGCTTCCCAGGGTGATGGGCAACAAGGTTCCAGCCGCAGCCGTGTTCTTTAAAAAGTTTCTCCTTTTCATGGGTTCATGGATTAGGCGAGTTGATACTCGGCCAGGTTCATTATTGCTTTGTAGAAGGACATCAGCTTGGCGTAGATGATGGTTTTGTAGGTGGTGTTCGTGGGGTTGTTCTTGAAGTTGTTCCACTCATCGGTCCAGTTGAAGTCCGGGATACCGCCGGGCAGAAGGATGCTCTTCAGCATGGTTCGGGTATTGGTACCGATGGGCAGGGCCAACAGGAAGGCCACGGAATCATCGATCAGGTTATCGGCCTTGGATGGGTTGGAAAACTGGTTGGCCATGGCATAAACATCACCAATAAGCGTGGTAGTCCTGATTTTATATCCAACGGTAATGAGCAAATCCTGGAACTGATTGCGCTTGGGATAGCTGTCGCTGTTGATCCACAATTCGTAAAACTGCGGCGTCTGGTAGTAAGCCGGCCAGCCAGCCACGTTCGGCGGGTCGCCGAGGTCCTGTCCCAGAATCTGCCCGTAGCCCCGCAGGGTATTCCACATGCTGTACTGCAGGTCCAGGTTGGAAGCGCCGGGATATACCAGATTCCACTCGCGGCTGAAGCCCACCAGGTGATCCATAGGTGACTTAATGTAACAGGCGCGGTTCAGGGGATCGAAGAAGTGCTCGCTTTTCAACAGGGCGGAGAGCACCGGGCGTATGTTGTAGTTGTTGTTGCGGAAGATGTCCGCCAGCGGTGCAATCACATTGGTTTCCACCTCAGGTGTCAGTTCATAATACACGAAGAACTTATACAACCTGCGGCAGATGTATTTGGCTACTTCCGTCTGCCCGAAAATCATGTCGAGCAGGTCGTTCAGCTCATCGTCGCCTGCGGTGGAAGTGTTTCTGCCGGTGATGACTTTATTTCCGAAGAAAGAAGAAAACTGTTTGTTGGTGGTATCGTGTCTGGTAACATCAAAATATGCCGGCGGCGGGTTACCGGCACGGTTAATCCTCCATCCGGTGAGCACGCGTGCGGCTGCTTTCACATCGTCTTCCGTGTATTTGCTGTCCGGCCCTTTACCCAAGGTGAAGAGTTCCTGCAGCTCACGGGCGTAATTTTCATCGGGAGCCGCTTTGCTGTTCAGATAGCCGTTCAGGTAGATCAACATGCCGGTGTCCTTAGTCACTTCGCGGGTGAGCGTTTTGAAGTTGCCCAGAGCATGCGTGCGCAGCAGCGCATTGCTCAGGTAGGAAAGTCTGGCATCCTGCACAGCATTGGTTTCAGTGGCGAAGTGGTTATGCCAGAACAGCACCATCTTTTCGGAGATGTTGGGCTGCTGATCCAGCATCTGCCCAATCCACCAGCTTTTGAATGACATGGTGCGGTGGAAGTTCAGCGTACCGTCGGTATAGGGTGCATTCACCCAGGTGGAACCCAGCGAAACGTTAGGGTCTGCATAGCTGGCGTTGTAGTTGTTCACAGGCGGCGCGGGAGCGCTTACCGGCGGCGTGATGAGAAAATCTACCACTTGGGAAAGCGTAAGCGACGACAACGTGTCCAGCTCTGTTTTCTTCACGCCGAACAATGCCCGCCGAAGCAGGTGTTGCAACTCGGCCCTGCCGAAGCTGCCCTTATATTCTGCCAGGCCGGTGCTGAGCATCCTGCGGCTGCGCGCGGTCTGTGTGGGCGCTGCTGCCGTTTTGCTGAAACCGGATTTTAGGAATTCTTTCCTGTCCATAATTGCAAGGTAATTATTTTCTTGGATTTACATAGAAGGGAAAAGTTTAAAAGCTGCTTTAGCTCATAACACATCTATCCAAAATCACATCTATCCAAAATATTTTTTAGCCAATATTTGGTATCACATCTGTCCAAAATAATTTTTAGCCACTATTTGGGGTATATACCTGCCATTGAATTGCAGAATAATTCCAAAATAGTGGCAACTCTTCAAAAGCTTAATATAACGCCCCGCTGAATGCGGGGCTTAACTAAATTCATGGCACCTCAATGTCGCAAGCTATTACCAACAACTGGGTGGTTGTCCAGAACCATTTTTATTCTTTTCACCAACCACAACCCAGCTGCGCCGCAAAAAGATCGGCCTCAAATGATGGGAGGCGTTAAACGCCGCAAGAAGACGCTAAATGACAAGGAAGCTGCTCCCCCACCCCCACGGTGTCTTGCTGCGCAATCCAGTGGGGGCAAGCAGTTGCTTTGCAACTCGGTGGGGGCAGGCGGGGACCAGCACTTACCACATA
>CANHRE010000093.1 GCA_947463095.1 Flavobacteriales bacterium
CCAATTCCATACGCACCTGGGGTATTGAGCAGGCCCAAGAAATCCTGGATGAAGCGCACAAACGCGGATTAACCGTAATGCTTGGTCTTTGGCTGCAACATGAACGCCACGGCTTTGATTACTCCGATACAGCTAAGGTTGCCCGGCAGCACCGTCATTTCAAGGAGGCCATTCTGCGCTTCAAAGACCATCCGGCCCTGTTGCTTTGGGGTATCGGCAATGAACTGGACCTGAATTACAGCAATACCGCCTGCTGGGATGCTGTGCAACAGTTGGCCCGCTTTGCCCACGAAGTTGACCCCAACCATCCTACCTCTACCGTAACGGCGGGTCTGGATTCTATGGAAGTGCAGCTCATCAAGAGCAAGGCTCCAGATGTAGACATCCTTGGAGTAAACACCTATGGTGATATTGCCTCTGTTCCTTACAACATTCAACGATTTGGCTGGACGGGCCCTTACATGATCACTGAATGGGGACCGAACGGTTACTGGGAGGCTCCTCAAACATCATGGAAAGCCGCTGTGGAACAGAGCAGCACGGAAAAGAAGCAGGTATATCTGAAGCGCTTCAACCAGTACATCGCCCCATTCCAGCAAACCTGTCTGGGATCCTATGTTTTTTTGTGGGGTGCCAAGCAGGAATACACAGAAACCTGGTTCGGTCTTTTCAGTAAGGAAGGCCTTCCTACCGAGCCGCTGGATGCGCTGGAATTGTTGTTTCGCGAGAAGATGCCCGAACATCCGGCGCCTGCTATCGGCAGCATGAGTATCGTTGGTTTTCAAAATACCGAGGCCAGGCTCAAAGCCGGGAATTTGTACGAAGCCCGAGTTGTGGCAGGGCTGGGCATCCCCATTGATGGCCTCGAGCCCGACAGCCTTGGACGACTGGAGTATTCCTGGAAGATCCTTGCTGAAAGCACCGATAAAAAATCAGGTGGTGACGCCGAATTAGCGGCCGATGAAGTGCAGGGTGCCATTCGGAATCGCCACAGTAACCGTGCACACTTCAGGGCACCCGCGCGGGAAGGCGCCTATCGCCTGTTTATCCAAGTGCAGGGCAACGGCAAAGTGGCCTACCACAACATCCCCTTTCTGGTTGAACCGCGCACTGCGGGAGATGGTCAAGCCCGATGGATAGAAGTGAAACCCCAACACATGAAATCATTCTATGAATAAGCGCATCTTGATCCGCAGTGGTTTCTTGTTTGGGGCACTATGCTGCATCCCACCCATGAACGGCCAAGGTGTTGATTCTTTATTACAGAAGCCGCGGCGCAATGTTCAGATAATAAACGAACCCATCCATCCGGCACTGGCCCCCTTACCAACGCTGAAGCAGTTCAGCGTGAGCGGCTACTATCGTTTTGTAGCCAACTACCGGCATCTTTCCGAATCCTATGCCCATCTTACCCAGCCCAACAACCTGTTCATCGGCGATGACAGTCAATTGCCCCAGCTGTTACTCAACCTGGGTGGCAGCGTAGCCCGGAATACATCTTTTGGCACTGATTTATTCATGTGGACACCCATGACCGGCGCAGGTGCCGCCGAAGGGGTGAAAGGCCTGAACCTGGGTGTAAACCTGCATGGAACATATGCCGGCGACATAGGTACCTTTACCGTACATACCGGAGGAATCAACTGGTACTCGCTGTCTCCCTTCACCTTCCAAACCAACAAAGGCTATAACAGGTTCAGCCTGTTCGAACGCAATCCCTGGGATCCGAACACCGCCACCCTGGAAGCGCGCTATAAAACGTATTATCAGGCAGGCAGCATCAACCAGGATCAGCGTTGGGGCCAGCAGGCCTTCCACGGCATGATCGTGGAAGCCATGGAACTCCCCCGAGGGTTTTCAGGGGTGTTCATGTATGGTAAGACCCAGTTGAACGGCGGATTGTCGCCCATTCCCAACCATTCCGTGGGAGGCCGCGTAAGCAAACAGCATGATTACGGTTTCGTCGCGCTGAATACATTTAATACCAATGCCCTAACTGATTCCCTGAGCAACAACCGCTACGGGATGAATATTGGCACCCTGGAGTTTCGTCAGCAATTAGGCTCGTTCCTGTTTAAAGGCGAGCTGGGCATGGGGCGGACCTTCGACAATACGGCCCGTCAGCCGTGGGGAGAAGCGCTCTCGCTGAAGGTGGAGAAGGCCTTCGGCAAAAAACTCGTAGCCGAATGGCACATGTACCGCATCAGTCCGAAGGTGGTAAACAACAGTGCCATCTTCATCAACAGCACCTACAGCGAGCCGGTGCGCACTGGCGGCAACAGCGCAACCCAGCCTGTGCTTCCTGCCGTTGCCAGCGCCATGACACCCATTGGCCAGTTGGTAAACAACCGCCAGGGCGCCGACCTGAACTTGCAATGGGATCTAGGTTGGCTGAAGGCGGGATTTGGATGGAGCATGTCGGGCGAGCTGGAACGCATTTCCAACCGCATCACCTATGGGCATCCCATCAACAGCCTTGCGTTGTCGCACATGTGGCGCTGGGATTTTCCGGCTGAAGTAGGCCCATACCGCAACCTCTCTAAAATTTATCGTTCGGTATACGAAACCTTGTTCCTGAATGAGGTGAACCCCACTGATGGAAAACCCCTAAATGATAAGTATTTCAACAGCACAGAGCTGCACCTGCGGGCACAGACCCACCTGGGCAACAAAGCGCTGTACACCAACTATCTGGGACAGTTCAGCTCGGCACAGTATTTCATGGCTCCGCTGACGGTGTTCAGCGAACGGGCTCTTCTGCGCACCTATTACCACCAACTTGAATCTTACCTGGTATTGGGCAAAACCTTTATATGGTGCAACTACATTGGCGTGGAACGCAACATTGCCAATTATGCCACCAAGTCTGATGCCGTTTCCCGACGTCCCAAAAACCAGACCAGTCTGGCAGTGGCCACCGGCTGTGACCTCCGGCTTAGCAGGGGTGCAGGCTTATACATCCGCCAACGCTGGATGAAAGGCTATGATACCAGCTATACACAAGACCGTTATCGCGGCTTCGAAACCAGCATGGAACTAAAAATATTCTTTTGATGAAACAACAGCTCCGAACCTTATTCCTGTTCTTCGCTCTGCCGGCAGCCGCACATGATGCGTCGGCCCAGCGCACCGTGAGCTTCACAGGAGCTGCGCGTTCAGCCATCCACAACAACCAGCTGAATACCCGCGACAGCATACAGGATACCAGCACCGTGCTGCGCAACACCAATGGCTACGCCCTGATTGACCTGGGCGTGAACATCCGCCCGAACAAGCAAACCGAAATTCTGGGCATGTTTCGCATCCGCAACCAATATGGTGGCTTTTGGGGTGCAGGTGTCAGCTTCGATGTGCGGCAACTTTGGCTGAAAGGTATTGTGGCCAACGCCGTGCGCTACCAGCTGGGCGACCTGAACCTCAAACAGTCGGCGTTTACCTTGTACAACCACCATGCAGACCGTCCGGATTCACTGCCTGAAATCTTCCTGTTGCAGCGCAATATTGTAGATTATGAACGCTTCTACAGCAGAAATACCTGGCGGCAGCAAGGCCTTCAGGCCGACTTCGGACTGAACTTCTCCAAATACGTTCAAGAAGCCGACTTCAGCGGCTACCTCACACGCCTCAGGGCCAGCAATTTCTCAAATACACCGGACCGATTGATGGGCGGCATGACCGTTCAGGTGGTGCAAAGCAGGCATTTGGCCTTAACATGGAATGGTTTTTCGGTATTTGATGTTCGAGGCACAGCCACTGACACGAACCGCCTGGACAACAGGGTACAAAGCGCCGGGGCCGGCTATACCGGCGCTCTTGGGCGGAGCACCCTGCTTATCCGAGGCGAAGCCGGCACCGGGCGGCTAAGCTTCAGCGACGGCGCAGGGGTGAAAACACTCAGTGATTATTTCGTGTATGTAAGTGGAACTTGGCAACTGCCCCACAAAAATCTGAGCGTGGAAGCCGGGTATATGAACATTGGACCGGACTTCCGCAGCCTTGGCGCGCAAAGCAAAGACCTCAACTACCAGAATGCCACCGGCCTGTTCAACCGCTATGCCAATGGAAACAGCAGTCGGTCTGCAGGCCTGCTCGACCTGATTGGAAACGAACAGATGTATCAGACTTCTGTTAGCTCAGGGCTGATGAGTCAGGCGGCTGTATACAATGCCGTGCTGCCTTATGGCGTTGCCACCTTCAACCGTCTGGGCGGATTTGCAGGTCTTCAGTACAAACTTCCGGCAGGCATTTCTTTCGATATCAAACACCACCGCCTCAGAGAAATTCGCGGGCAGGGCACTTTGCGCCTCAAGGAAATGCAGCAAACCCGGGCACACCTGCTGGCAGACCTCGCAAAGCTGGCGGGAAGAACAAAACACTTGAACCTGCGCCTTGGCTATGAACAACAATACATTCAGCGCCAAAGCCCGGTTGCCTTTGAACAGGTAAACCTTACCAATACTCGCCTGAGCGCCGGAATGGAGCTGGAAGTATTTAAAAAGATTGACCTCCTCTTTGGCATAATACACCAACAAAGCAAGGGTCAGGATTTTATACCGGACCGCGATGCCTACACGGAGGTAAGCTTTTTAAACCGGCAGGACTTTGCCAACAGGCAACAACTGCTCGCCGGCGGAATCCGATGTCGTTTTGAGGGTCAAACCTACCTCACGGCCTTCTTCCAACAGCAAATCAATAAAAACCCGGCCGACCTGAATCCCGGCTACCGCATCAATCAGTTTTCCATCATCTACAACATGAGCTTTTAACGCATGAAACAAGGCTTTATCATCACCGTATTAATCCTGCTGCTGGCAGGATGCCGGAAGGAACAAGACCGCTACGACGGACCTTCTCTGGAAGACCTGAATAAATCATTCGCACTGCTGCAACCCTTTTCATGCAATAAGGACAGCGTGTATTTCGGCAATGGCGAGAGTGCGCTGTTCACTGCGAAATTCAACAAGTCGGTACACTGGAACATCAGCATTAGAGGACTGGCCTCCCATGCCCTGAAAATCATCAGCGGACAAGGCAACGAAATCAGCGCCCCGGAAGGCCTCTGGAATGGGGCTACCACACGTTTCCCCATGTTCAGAAATGAGGCCTGCCTGGCCACCCTGCGCATCGACGGCGTAAGCGACAGCTTCAGCCTGCCCATCACCATTAAATCCATAAAGAAAAACCAGGGACTGCTGATAGCAGACTTTGAAAACGGGCTCAATCCGCAATGGACCAAGTTCGTACAGAGCGGAGCCAACATGGATCTGAACATTAAAAACGACACTGTGGCACCACAGGGCGGAAAATACCTCAATATGGCCGGCACCGTTTCCTGGGACTGGCTTACCGTGATGCTCGACTTTCCCGCCGCATCCTACGGATCCCCCACCCTGGCGCTGAACGGCAACCCGGATGCCGTGTATTTCAACTGCCTCATCTACGGCGTGCCCAACACCAATCCCAGCCTGATGTTGTTTCAATTCAAGGAAGATGAAAATGGCGATGGAAGTATCAATCAGAATAGCGATGACCAATACGACCTGCAGGTAAACGTAAACTGGTCAGGATGGAAGCTCATCAGCGTGAAATATTCTGACATCGTTACCCTGTCTAACGGACAACCCACTACGCCTAAGGGCAACAGCAAGCATAACCCCGACAAAATCGGCAAGATTTCCCTGCTGCATCTAGCAGATCCTAAAAACGGTTTTGCCAATGCCAAGGTTGATTATATCCTGTTCACATCCGCTCCTTTAGAACCTTGATGAAGTTCAAAGCCGTCCTGGTCATCCTTCCCTTTCTTTGGGGTTTTGCCTTCGGGCAGCATCCCTGGATGCGTGCGAACGACCGGGCACTGTACGACAGCATGCCTGCGCCCGACACGGCGGCCATCAACGGCTTCAGCGATGTTGAAGTGTACACCGACCTGCTGGACCGCAGCGTCTGGGTATCGAAAGAACCCCGCTGCGTTCTTCTGGAAAAAGAAAATATCAATACTTATCAAGGGAACAGCGCCTTGCACCTCAGCTGGGATAAGGTAACCGGAGGATGCTCTTGGATTGGCATCGGCTTCGGATGGAACAATTGGGCTCCCAAGGACATGAACGACGTGCTGGAAATTGCAGCCCTTCAGATGCAGGTGAAATCTGTACAGGGTTCTTTCAGCAACCTTCCCGTGGCCTTCGGTCTGGAAGATTATGCAGGGGTGCAGGCCTGGTATGGATTTAACAAAACACTGGCGCCCGCAGGCTTCAACGACAGCACCTGGACGGCCGTAACCATCCCCCTGAATAATTTCCCTTTCGCTGCTCAGGATGGTGATCCCGGAAAAATCAAGCAGCTGATCATTCAACTGGAAGGAGATGGCAACATCTACCTGGACGACATAAGAATCATCACCATAAAAAGTCATGAATAGGACTAAGTTGTTGCTCACATTCTGTTTGTTCTCCCTGGCTTTTGCCGGGCAGGCACAGATGCGCAGGCCGAACATAGACTCTTTAATGGCTAAGATGAGTCTGGAGGAAAAAATCGGCCAGATGACCCAGGTGGATCTGGGCGTGATTGCGCGCGGCGACATATGCAGGCTGAGTTCACCGCAGGAACTGGATTCCCAAAAGCTGGCTCTGGCCATTAACCGTTACCATATTGGCTCTGTGCTGAATGTAGGCTGCGGAAGCGGCGCCATGTCGATGGACCGCTGGCGCTCCATCATAGGAAAAATTCATGAGGAAAACCGTCGCCAATCGCGGCGAAATATTCCCATCATTTACGCCGTAGATGCCATCCACGGGGCTAATTATACCCTGGGTTCCACCTTGTTCCCCCACCAGATTGGCCTTGCCGCTAGTTGGGACACCGCTTTGGTGCGCAGGGTTTTCGCTGCCAGCGCCTATGAAACCAGGGCCAGTGGCATTCCCTGGAACTTCGCTCCGGTGCTGGACCTGGCACGTCAGCCGCTGTGGTCGCGGTTCTTTGAAACCTTCGGCGCAGATGTACACCTCAGCAGCACCATGGCTAAGGCAGCCATCTTGGGTTTACAGGGCAATGACCCATCATCACCCTATCAGGTGGCTGCCTGCATGAAGCACTTTCTGGGCTATGGGTTTCCAATCAGCGGGAAAGACCGAACGCCAGCCTGGATTCCAGATCGCGAACTTCGGGAATATTTCGCCCCTCCCTTTAAGGCAGCCATTGCACAGGGCGCCATGACGGTAATGATCAATTCGGGCGCCATCAACG
>CANHRE010000094.1 GCA_947463095.1 Flavobacteriales bacterium
CCGTTACAGAACCTGGTTTAGCGCAGGCCTGTTGCTTTTGCTCTTTGTAGGACCCTGGCTTCGCTGGAATGGTCATCCGCTGTTTTTGTTTGATGTTCTGGAACGGAAATTTATCATTGCCGGACTGCCGTTCTTCCCCCAGGATTTTTACCTGCTGGCCCTGGGCCTGCTGGCGTTTATTGTTTTTGTGATGCTGTTTACCAGTATTTTCGGCAGGCTTTGGTGCGGCTGGGTTTGCCCGCAAACCGTGTTTATGGAAATGGTGTTCCGGCGCATAGAAAACTGGATTGAAGGGAATGCTGCCGCCCGGAAAAAGCTTGATGAGGGGCCGCTGAATGCTGAGAAATTGTGGAAGAAAACTGCCAAGCACACGCTGTTTTGGATGGTTTCATTTCTGATAGCCAATACCTTCCTGGCCTACATTATTGGAACTGACGCACTGCTGGATATCATCACCGAACCGCTGGTCAGTCATGCTGCCGGCTTTGTAAGCATCCTTGTGTTTACCACAGTATTTTATCTGGTATTTGCCAAACTAAGGGAGCTGGTATGCATCATCATCTGCCCCTACGGTCGTTTGCAGGGCGTGCTGCTTGACCATCATTCTGTGGTGGTGGCCTATGATCATCGTCGTGGCGAGCCCCGTGGGCGTTTGGTGAAAGGGGAAACCGAAGCAGGCAAAGGCGATTGCGTGGATTGTGGCCTGTGTGTGGAAGTATGCCCGACAGGCATCGATATCCGCAACGGTACTCAGCTTGAATGTGTGGCCTGCACCGCTTGCGTGGATGCCTGCAACAGTGTGATGGATAAAATCCATAAACCCCAAGGCCTGATTCGCTATGCCAGCGAACAGCAGATTGTTGCCCGCAATGGTTTCTCCTACACAGGACGCATGAAAGCGTACACCGCCTTTTTTATCCTGCTGTTCGGTGTGTTTACTGCCTTGCTGGTGCTGAGGAAAGACCTTCAGGCTTCCGTGCTGCGCACCCCAGGTACCACCTTCGTGCGCGAACAGGATGGCACGGTTGCTAACTTCTTCCTGCTGAAACTTACCAATAAAACCTTCCATGAAATGGATGTAAGGGTGGCTGTAGAAGGTATTCCTGCACACATTCAATTGCTGGATGATCATATGCACATTAAAGAAGGAGAACATCAGTCGCTGCCGCTTATCGTTCATCTGAAACAGGCCGATATCAAAGAAAATACCACCCCTTTTCAGGTGGTGGTTTATGCCGAGAACAAAGAAATGAACAGGGTCAGGCTCTACTTCAACGGACCTGTATTTGACTAAATAATATTTATGAACTGGGGAAAAGGAATCATCGTCGCCATGCTCTTATTTATGAGTTTCATCGCCATGTTGATTGCCATGATGGTGCGCAACGGCGACGGGCTTGAAGAGGCCGCTTACTATGAAAAGGGCAACCTGTACAATGAGAAGCTCGAGCGACTCAGCAATGCAGCTCGGCCGGGCAGGGATGTACGTATGTACTGGGAAACCAGCAGGAATATGTTGTGTGTGGTGTTTCAGGAAGGCAATCTTCCGGATTCCGGCCGCCTGCTGCTGCTCAGGCCCAGCAACCTGAAAAAGGATTTTTCACTGAAGCTGCTTTCGGGCCGCGATACTCAATATGTTTCATGGGAGGGCCGTCAGCGGGGCCAGTGGAAGCTTCAATGCGACTGGCATTCAGCCGGCCGGGACTATATGCACGAACAAGAACTGTTTGTACCATGAACAGCTTTTACCTTGCAGCATTGGCCACCGGAATGGCCGGCAGTATGCACTGCCTAGGTATGTGCGGCCCATTGATGGCCGGTATTGGCGCCAGGCACAGCAGGTGGGGCAGCCTGTTCAGGCAAATGTTGCTGCACCATGGCGGAAGAATCGCCGGTTATATGCTCATGGGCCTGGTGATGGGTGCCGCAGGTCAGCTGGTATCGCTGGTGCTTATTCAACGCTGGCTCATGCTGCTGGCCGGAGCCATGATACTCCTAACCATACTTTTTTCTGTGAAAACGGTGTCGGGAGCGGTTTTTACCAGGATGATGAACCTGGTTAGCCGCGCAACGGGAATACGCGCCGGCAGTAATGCAGGGATGCTGCTGCTGGGTTTTTTCAATGGGTTGCTGCCTTGCGGATTGGTATATGCTGCTGCGGCAGGAGCTATGGCTACGGCATCGTGGTGGCAGGGCTTGCTGTTTATGCTGCTGTTTGGCCTTGCCAATACCCCCGTGTTGATGCTGGCCGCGTCCTGGCATCGGGTGGCATCGCTGAAACTGCAACTGCGCAGCCGTTATTGGAAAACCGTGCCCCTGGTAATCATTGGTCTATTCTTTCTATTGAAAGGTGCCGGACTGGGCATACCAGGTATTAGTCCTGCGTTCACCGGAGCGCATCATAAACCGGCTTGCTGCCGACCGGCACATTGACAACACTCAACAGAAACCTTGATTTTGCTCACCGGGTTCGTCGTTGGGATGGGTGTACTTTGCCTAACGATGTTTCAGCAGGTTATTATTCCCATAGATTTTTCCCCGGTTTCATTGAATGCAGTGCATTATACAGCGCGCATGCTTGCGGCCCATGGCGGCAGGCTCAGGCTCATGCACGCAGTAATTGCTGCCATCCCTGATCCTTATGTACCGGCCTATTACGCCATGGATGCGGCAAAGGAACAATCTCAATCGAGCGGCACAGAGTTGGAAACTCTGGCACGCAGCATCAGGGCCGACTATGGAATTCAGGTAGAGGCCGAAGTCATCATTGGCGACCTGTCGGGCGCCTTGAACGACCAGGTGAAGAAACATCGCGCCGACTTGGTAGTGATGGGCACCCGCGGAGCGCAAAACTGGCTCGACAGGTTTTCCGGAACCAATACGGAATCAGTGGTCAACCACTTGGATTGTCCTTTGCTGATTGTTCCTGATGGCATACCATGGAAACCATGGAAATACATCGCCTGCGCAACGGAATACAGCGGCGCCGAAGAAAGTATTGCCGAATCGTTGCTGGCCTATGCTATGGCCGAACATCCGAGAATCCTGTTTGTCCATGTGTTAAAGGGAAAAGAATCAATATCCGGATTCAACAAAGAGCTATTACAGCAATACGTAAACCGCAACCTGAACCTGGAACTGCTGGAGTGCAGCGGAGATGAGGTAGCAGCAACACTGCTCGATACCGCGGCAGAGCGCAAGGTTGACCTGCTGGTGGTTCAGGCCATGCACAGGGAGTGGTCAGAAAGACTGATGCATCGAAGCGTTGCCAGGCAACTGGCCGCACATCCAACCTTACCCATGCTCATCATTCATTAATTCAACAAGTAACTATTTTCCATCATGAACAACAATAAATACATCCACGAACTCCACGCAGAGCACAAAAGCTGGCTGGAAGAGCTCAACTTCGCTTCCGACGAAATCCGAACCTTTGAAAATCGCCTGTCTGAGGTGCTCCGAGCCAACAACAAAGTAGAAATTACTGCCAGTGCCGAGCATTTTCAGAATCAGTTCATTCGGCATCAGGAGGTTATTGATGAGTTGGGTCACGACATCCGCGAAGACGAGCAGCGCATTAGTGAGGAGGCTAAGGCCAACAACATCGCCACAGACCACCGCCGCACCCAGGATCACTCCGGGCTGCGCGAACGTGTTGAAACATTCAGGAAGATTTTTAGTGACTTGAAGCAAGAGTTCACCAGCTATTTGTCTGCATCCCTGTAAGCCTGTTTCATCCTTTTTTCCTGATACAAATCCCGGCCCGCTCCGGGATTTGTGTTTTCAAGGGTGTTGATATCATGGGAAAAAGCTATATTTGCGCCCCCGGAAATGGAGACCCTGGGACTTTAAAGACCAAAAAAATATGGCAGTAAAGATCAGATTACAAAGACACGGCAGGAAGAAGCGCGCCTTCTTCCACATTGTGGTGGCGGATTCACGTGCTCCGAGAGACGGCCGGTTCATTTCTAAATTGGGAACGTACAACCCTGTAACGAACCCAGCAACTATTGACCTGAACCTCGACAAAGCGGTTGAGTGGTTATTCAAAGGTGCACAACCTTCGGATACCGCCCGCGCCATTCTCTCGTACAAAGGAGTCCTGTACAAACACCACCTGCAAACAGGCGTAAACAAAGGCGCCATCAGTCAGGAACAGGCAGACGAAAAATTCAGCAAATGGCTGGAAGAGAAAGCTGCTCAGGTAGAAAACAAGCGCAACAAGCTGGCCAATGCCAAAGCAGACCTCAAATCCGGCTTGATGAAGAAGGAAGTAGCCAAACGTCAGCAAATTGCTGAAAAAGTTGCTTCTAAGCTCATCGTGCCCAGCGAGGAAGTTAGCGAAGAGCCGGTAATTGAAGCCCCTGTGGTTGATGAAACCCCGGTAGCTGAAGAAACCCCTGTGGTTGAAGAGACCCCGGTGGTTGAAGAGACCCCGGTGGCTGAAGATGCCGCTGCTGACAGTACTGAAGCTGCCGCAGAATAATTCGGTGAACGCATGCTCCCCGGCGCCATTCCCCGCCTGGTAAAAATAGGCAGGATTGTCCGCAAACATGGTTTTGACGGAACGCTGCGGGTGCAATTGCTCCCCGAATCATCCCCTGAGTCCCTAAAACAAAAGGAATTTCTTTTCGTCAGTTTTGACGGTAAAGGAGTTCCTTTTTTTGTGGAATATTGGGATGCCGATTCAGGCCTGCTGCGCTTGGACCATGTAAACAATGAACAGGCCGCCCGGGCACTTGAAGATCACGACATCCTTTTACCAGCGGGCGAAGAACGCGGCGCTCCGGCACTCACTCTTGTAGGTTGTGCCGTTTATGACGAAACCCTCGGTTTTCTTGGAACCATTACCCGTGTTGAGGCTTATCCCGGACAAACCATGCTGGTAGTATGGGCCGAACATGGGGAGATTTTGATTCCCCGGGGTCTGGTGCGCACCCAAAACCTCAGAGAACAACGCGTAATGGTTCTTCTGCCTGACGGTTTCCTCGATATTTGAAACCATGCGCATTGACATCATTTCCGCAGTTCCCGGAATACTCGATGGGGTATTGAATTATTCCATCGTCAGCCGTGCGCGTGATAAAGGGCTTGCTGAAATTCATGTACATAACCTGCACGACTTTGGCATTGGCAAGTACCGGCAAATTGATGATTATCCTTTTGGAGGTGGTGCCGGTATGGTGCTGATGGCCGAGCCCATCAGCCGCTGCATAGAACAGCTGAAATCAGAACGCCTTTATGATGAGGTGATTTACCTCACTCCCGATGGGCAAACGTTCAACCAGTCCGCCGCGAATCAATTGTCGCTGGCCGGTAACCTGCTCCTGTTATGTGGCCATTATAAAGGCATAGATCAACGCATACGCGACCTGTACATTAGCCGAGAAATATCTGTTGGCGATTATGTGCTTACCGGTGGTGAACTGGCGGCGGCCATCATCGTAGATGCCGTGGTTAGATTGCTGCCCGGGGTGCTGGGTAATGAAGAATCTGCCCTCACCGATACCTTCCAGGACCAACTGCTTGCTCCTCCGGTATACACCAGGCCGGAACGGTTCCGTGATCTTACTGTGCCTGAGGTGCTGCTTAGCGGCGACCACGCCCGAATTGCGGCCTGGCGCCTGGAGCAAAGCCATGAACGAACACAAAAACTCCGTCCGGACCTGCTGTCTGGAACATCAGAACACCCATGATACACTTAAAACTGCAACGACCACTGGTAATTTTTGACCTTGAAACTACCGGCGTAAACTTCAGCCGCGACCGCATCATAGATATTTTTATGATTCGTGTGATGCCCGACCGCAGTGAAGAACGCCGCTACCATCGTTTCAACCCCGGTGTTCCTATTCCCCCTGAATCTACAGCCATTCACGGCATACGCGACGAGGATGTGCGCGAGGCTCCTTTCTTTAAAGATAAAGCTTCGGAAATCCATCAGTGGTTTGCCGATTGTGATTTTGCCGGCTTCAACAGCAACCGCTTCGACTTCCCCATGCTGGTGGAAGAGTTCCTGCGCTGCGGCATCTCTCTGGACTACGAAAAGCGCAAGTTTGTGGATGCCATGCGCATCTTTCACGCAATGGAACCCCGCGACCTCAGTGCGGCCTACCGCTTTTATTGCAATAAAGAGCTTACCAATGCGCACAATGCCGCTGCAGATACCGAGGCCACTTGGGAAATCCTTTGCGCCCAACTTAGCCGATATCCGCAGCTCGAACCTACCGTAGAGCACCTGCAAAAGATGAGTGGTCAGGATGACCGCGCTGATTTGGCAGGTAGGATGGTGTACGGCAACGACGGTGAAGTGTACTTTAATTTTGGTAAGCACAAAGGCAAAAAAGTGAAACAGGTAATGCGCGATGAGCCTTCCTACTACGAATGGATGATGAATGGTGAGTTTTCTCTTCAAACCAAACAGGTGCTAACCCGCATCCGCCTGAGCCTTCGAAGCGATCAGGGATGAACAGGTTCCGCGAATGGATTATCCGGGAAGACGATGATTATCTGATCATCAACAAGCCTCCCAACGTAGCTTCCCTGCACGAACGCCAGGACAGCGGTGTGGCCAGTGTGCTGGAAGCGGCACGCGCCCTGTTTCCCAACGTGCAGCTGTGCCATCGCCTGGACAGGGAAACCTCAGGCGCCATGGTCATCGCCAAAAACCCTGAAGCGTACCGAAACCTTGCCCTGCAATTTGAGCAGAGAACGGTTGCCAAAATTTACCACTGTGTGGTGGAAGGACAACTGCCTGTGCAGGATTTTGTAGTGGATCTGCCCATCAATACCGATGACTCTGAACATGTACGCATAGACCGGAAGCGCGGAAAGCC
>CANHRE010000095.1 GCA_947463095.1 Flavobacteriales bacterium
ATAAACAACCTGACCTTTCAGGTTATACAGCAGCAAGGATCCTTTGCCGGCGCGCAGTACTTCGAAAGACAATTGCGCTGTGCTTTGAGCCGGATTGGGGAACACCGTAAGTGCCGAAGTGCGGATGAGTTGTGCAGGGCTGTTGCTGCCGGTTAACAAGGAGCGACTTCTGTAGAAACCGCGGCCATGGGTGCCGATATAGATTTCACTGCCCATCCAGGGGTTCCACTGGTAACCTCTGATTTCAAATACGGGAACGCGGGCCATACCACTGTTCTGTTCTTCCCAGGTAGTTCCTGCATTTTCGGTAGCAAAGATGCCAAGGTCTGTGCCAAGAACAATATAGTTGGGGTTCTTGAAGTCTATGAAGGCATCATAAACAGGTATGCCAGGCAGATTTCCAGTAATGTTGGTGTAGGAGGGCGAAGCAGACAGCGCATTGGTGGTGAGGTATACAAAATTTGCGTTGTTGTAGTTACCCAGCGTTACCACCGCGCGATTGTTGTTATTTGGATCAATATTGATGGAGGTTACCGAACGGCCACCGGGCAGGTTCCCGTAAACGCTGTTTATGGAGATTCCTCCAGGGATATCGCGCACACCGGGATTGGCAGCAGTAGTGAAGGTGGCGCTGTTCAGGCCATCTACGCGGAACATTCTTCCAGCCTTAGTAATAAACAGTGAATTACCATCCGGAGTATGCTCCAGATCAATAACGCGATCAGTGCCGAGGTTGGAAGCAACAAGGAACCAAGTAGGAGCCTGGGAGAAATTGGTCGGGTTCACACACATCCATATTTCGTTATCCTTAGCCAGGAACAAACGACTGCTGTCCTTGATACTGGGGTGTTCCCACAGGGTGAAAATGGTGAAAAAATTAGTTTGGGCGATGGTAGAACCTGTTGGGCCGCCGATGCGTGTATCCCAGAATGTTGAACGGCTTTGACCGCCGTTGGCTGAGCGATAAACGGTGCCAAAATAGATGCTGGAGAAAATGATTTTAGGGTTATGCCTGCTGATGTCAACGTCAAAACCGTCGCCGCCACCAATAGAAACAGCCGCCTTTGAAACATCACCGTTGGCGTTGGTATTTCCAGTGAAGTTGATCAGTTGTGTTCCGTTATCCTGAGAACCTCCAGTTACCCAGCCCAAGTAGTTGGCTGCCACATTGTACAA
Source organism: Flavobacteriales bacterium (assembly GCA_947463095.1). Lineage (GTDB taxonomy): Bacteria > Bacteroidota > Bacteroidia > NS11-12g > UBA955 > REEB481. The sequence continues at coordinate 1,177 of CANHRE010000095.1, forward strand.
TTGAAAACTGATGAAGCCGTGATTGCGCTCAGTCCAATTCGTCAGGTCGCGGCTGTGAAACAGACCGCCATCGGTGCCTACAATAATTTCAGGAGGATTGGTGTTGGGAATCCACTCGATCACATGCTTGTCTGCATGAACATAAGCATCGTTCCATCCTGCGCCAAATAGGCTTGCCATAAAGCGGGCGCCGTTCACCGGGTCCCACTGTGCAAGTTCTACGCCGCCCATGAAAACACGGTCTTTGTTTTTTGGGTGAACGCTGATTACGTTGTCGTACCAGCCCTGGTTGGTTCCAAAGATATTAAAATAGGCACTTTGGCTGGCAATTTTAGTCCAGTTGGCGCCTTTGTCGGTGCTTCTGTAAACGCCATCCAGCGCGCCATTTGAGGCGGATGACATACAATAAACATAGTTTGGGTCTTCCGGGCTGATGGCAATGGCAACGCGGCTGGAGCCCGAGCCAATATTCATGTCGGTGTAGGTGGTGCCTCCGTCGGTAGAGCGAACCAGTTTGTTGCCAAGGTTGGCAAACAGGGTACCATCACTGGCAATTTTCACCTCGCGGCATGAGCCGGTGCGTATGCGGTTAAAGGTAGCGCCACCATCGGTGGTAACCCAAATGCCTGTACTTGTTCCCACGAACAGTTTGTTTTCTGTGGGGTGGGAAGCCATGGAATTTACCTGGAAGAAGTTGCTGTTGTTGGTATTGCTGAGGCGTTTGAATACACGGCCACCGGCATCCTGATTTTTGAAGATGCCGCCTCCGGCAAATGCAGGAGAACCATTTCTGTCGCCGCTCAGGTTGGTGAATGAACCTTCACCGGTACCATAGAAAATATCACCATTTAAGGTTTGACCTATACAGTTCACATTCAGGTTTTCCTGCAAGTCGTTCACCGGAGTCCATGATGAACCACGGCTTGAACTGCGGAACAATCCGCCGCTTACAGAGCCCACAAACCAGATATTCTGACTGTCTTTATGCACCAGGAAAGCACGGGTTCTGCCTCCTATGTTGTCGGGACCCATATTATCCCAAATCAGATTTTTATTCAAACGCAATCTGGGCATACGGTCCGCCTGGCTTACCGCATCTGTAATCCATTGTGGATCCAGGTCGCCGGTAACTTGGTTGTTCCTGAGGGCGTATTGGTATTGGATCGCTTCGCGAATTCCTTCAGGACCATCCTCATGTTCTTCTGTGGAGATGCCCGCATTCAAGTTGGCCAATCCGGGTCGCATTGGTGCTGTTCCTTTGAAGGAAACTACCGCAGCAGTAAGGATTAAACCTGCCGAAATCAGTATAGAGATTTTCTTCATATCTGGATTTTTCACAATCAATGCGCAAGTTACATCACATATGGCAAATCTTACCCGCCAAACACAAGAAACTGAGGAACGGGCGGAATGAGTTAAGGAACGGGAAGTGCGGATGACTTCATGTTACAGGATGTGTTTTTCCGCATGATAAGAGGAGCGTACCATAGGCCCACTTTCCACATGACGAAAACCAAGCTTTAATCCTTCTTCCTTCCACAAGGCGAATTGGTCAGGATGAACGAAGGAACGCACTTCCAGATGCATCCTGGTGGGTTGTAGGTATTGCCCCAGGGTAAGTACATCGCAACCATGTTCGCGCAAATCGTACATGATAGCGCGGATCTCATCATCTGTTTCGCCCAAGCCCAGCATCACTCCCGACTTGGTTCTTACGCCCATTTCCCTTGTTCGGCGAATCTGTTCCAGGCTGCGTGCATATTTGGCTTGCGGCCTGACCATTCTGTAGAGGCGTTCCACTGTTTCCATATTGTGGCTCACCACCTCCGGACGCTCCGTAACAACCATTTCCAATAGTTCCCATTGAGCTTTGAAATCTGGAATCAGGGTTTCCATGGTTGTGCCGGGGTTTAGTTCTTTCACCTTGCGGATGGTAGCCGCCCAAACGCCTGCGCCTTTATCCTTGAGTTCGTCGCGGTTTACCGAGGTAATAACTGCGTGTTTTACGCCCATCAGCCTGATGGCTTCTGCTACCCTTTGCGGTTCGTCAAGGTCATATTCATTCGGCCTTCCCGTGGCAACGGCACAAAAAGAACAGCTGCGTGTGCAAATGTTGCCCAGAATCATAAAGGTAGCCGTGCCAGCACCCCAGCATTCTCCCATGTTCGGACAGCGTCCGTCTTCGCAGATGGTATGCAGCTTATGTTCTTTTACGAGCTTCTTTACACGCGTGTATTCTGCACCTGTAGGCAACTCGATTTTCAGCCAGGAAGGCTTGATAATGCCTTTTTGCTTGTGGGTAGGTTGAAGGGGTAATTCAATCACGGATCAGTCCGAATAACCGAGCGCAAAACTAAGATAAAAGGAAGAATAAACGCTTTTGGGATCCTGCCCGTACATGAAGGGAAGGCTTTTGCTAAAGGCATCCAGCATTATGCCACAGCCAATTTGCTTGTAATCGTTTCTGAAATTCCCCCAACGCGCTTCAATGCCCGCACGAAGATGAATGCCGGGGATGAGCGTGCCCTCGTTCAGGCCATAATTGAAGGTGGAACGCCCGCCTATGAGATACTGTGGAATGAGTTCAGGATTGTATCTGGTAGGACGGTAGTAGGCGCTGGTGTTGTCAATGTAGAGTAAGTCAATATACACGGGCGCCATATACGCCAGACTTAGGCCGCCGAGCACCTGCGCCTGAATCCCTATGGATTTCCGGTCTTTACGTTCGGCAATAATCCGCTTGATGCCCACCATTCCGCGCAGCACATAGGCGCGATTTAACTTGCCGAACACGTAAGCAGAACTGTTGGGAATCATCGTATTGATTACATCAATCTCCTTTGGATGGCGCAAATTCCCCAGTTCGATGCTGCGCAGCAACATGCGCCCTTCGCGGATGTTCTTCCCCGATGTTCCGAAAAAACCCACGCCCTTGCCGCTTGCTGTTATGCCCAGGTTGAATTCCCTGCCGGACTGAGCCTGCGCGGAAATGGCCGCAAGGACCAACAGTATATAGAAACAGCAATGCTTCAAGGTGAACAAATTTACAGAAATTTGCCCGCATGAAAACAGCTAAAGTGGTATATCTGGGAAACCTCATGGCCGTCAGTACACACCTGGCCTCCGGTGAGACTCTGATTACCGATGCCCCTGTGGATAATATGGGTAAGGGCTCCGCCTTTTCTCCCACCGATTTATGCGCCACCAGCCTGGCGTCATGCATGATTACCACCTTGGGTATTTATGCGAACAATCATCAGCTGGTGCTGGGCCAGATGGAGGCAGAAGTGCAAAAAATCATGGCTTCCGATCCCCGTCGGATATCTGGCATCGATATACAGTTGCGCATTGGCTTATCGAATGAACAAATGCAGGATGATCATCTGAAAGTCCTGCTCAGCCGGGTGGCACGTGCCTGCCCTGTTGCCCGTTCATTGCATCCCGATCTGGTACAGCAGGTAGATATTTCCTTCGTTGAAATACATGACTGAAAACACCTGTCTAAATCATGCAGTAGCACTCTTGAAACGACGGCCCTGCAAACGGTATTCGGAAAATACTAAGGGCTTCAGCCGTATTCCTGCGAATTACAAATAAAAAAGGCATGGAATATCCACACCTTAAATGGGCCTGCGGTTATGGAGGAAACCACCAGTATGTTCCGAACGATTACTTAGCCTTTTGGGCAGCAGCAACGTTTTTCGCTCCGTTTACTGAAGGACATCCACGTCCTTTTTTACGGGTGGAACAAGAAGTTGCGGTAAGAACCACAAGGGCCGAGGCCAACAAAAGCAACGATTTGTTTTTCATATTCAGTCTTTTCGTTTAATGGGCAAAATTAGCAATATCCTTGCCTCAAGCCAGAAGGTTCAAAAATTATACCAATGTATGGAGGCTGAAAGTGTCTGCCGCGGTTTACCTGCAGACGTTCGTGTATTGGCTATGCTGCAAAGAACACTGGCATCAAAAGTTCTTAGAAAGCTTCCTTCCTGGGCGGCAGCCCGATGTTTATTCACGCGTAGGGCACTGGAACAATGCAGCTCTGAAGCACTGGCGGCCTATAAGGCATCCCTGTATCAGGGTGAGTTATGTGTAGACCTGAGTGGAGGCTTGGGGGTTGACACCCTGGCACTGGCTGCGCACTTTAAGCAAGTAGTTTCCGCAGATCCCGATGAAGACCTACACGCCTTGTTTGCCTTCAACAGCCTGCAGATGGGTGTGGGAAATGTACGGCGAGTACAAGCAGAAGCGGCAACGCTGCTTCAGGAGCTGGATTCGGCTGCCGACCTGGTGTACCTGGATCCAGACCGGCGTGATAAAGAAGGTTCGAAGCGTCTTGTAGGATTTAGGAATTACAGCCCGGATCCGATAGCATTGTTCCATACCTACGGTCATTTAGGAAAGATATGGCTGGTGAAATTGTCTCCGCTGGATGACCTTCAGGCCATTGCCGGAGCTGTAAACGGGTTGAAACACATCAGGGTGCTCAGCAAGGATGGTGAAGTGAAGGAATTGTTGCTGGAAATGATTCCCGGTTATGCCGGTGTTATAGAAATATCGGCGGTGTTCTTCGAGCAGAACATCAGCCTCAGTTATGCATGGAATCCGGAGGCTAAGGTCGAACGCATTCCCTATGCGGTCCAACCCCTGGAATGGTTGTTTGAGCCTGCCGCCGCGCTCATCAAATCAGGTTATCTGAAAAACAGCCGGCACCCGCTGCTGCCATTAAATGCTTCAGGAACATTGTGGACGGCCCGCAGCAGGGAACAGATTCCCGGAAGGTGGGTGCGGCTGTTTTCCGTGAACACAAATTGCTCTCTGCGCAAGTTAAAAAAGCTGCTGCAGGAGCGGGGCATTTCTTCAGGGTTGGTGAAATCACGCGATTTTCCCTTGAGTTCAGAACAAGCGCGAACCGTTTTAGGATTGGCTGAAGGGGAAGCTTATGCCGTATATCTTACCACGCAGGGAAAAACATCCCTGATGATGATTGGAAGCATGGATGATGCCCACCGTGACGATTAACTGTTGGCGCGCTTGATGTAATGTTCCAGAGCGGTAACCATGCTGGTGGCTTCTGCAGTAGGGGCAGGGATGTCCAGTATAAGGCTGTGTTCAAGGATGGCCTTTTGCGTGGATTCGCCAAACCCTGCGATGCGCGTCTGGTTCTGCAGGAAATCCGGAAAGTTGTCGTAAAGCGATTTAATGTCTGCAGGACTGAAAAAAGCCAGAATGTCATAAAATACCTCTTTCAGATCTGAGAGGTCTGAACTTACAGTACGGTAAATGGTGAACTCGGTAAGGTTCAGCTTGTGGGCCTTGAAAAAATCCGGGATGCTGGGCTTGCGAATGTCAGAGCAGGGGAACAGGAATTTCTCTGTAGGATGGGCCTTACACAAATTTAAAAAGCCAACTTCACCGCCTGTTTTTCCGCAAAACATTTTCCGCTTGCGCAGCACAATGTACTTCTGAACATAGTTTGAGATGTTCTCGCTGAGGCTGAAATACTTCATGTCCGGTGGCATTTCAACTTTCAGGGTTTCGCATACCTTGAAGAAGTTGTCAACGGCGTTTTTTGAGTTGAAGATGATGGCCGTATGTTCCAGAATGTTTACCCTTTGTTGCCGGATTTC
>CANHRE010000096.1 GCA_947463095.1 Flavobacteriales bacterium
AGGCTGCGGTTCATCGCACGGCACATCACCACAGTGAGGATGGTTCCGGCGGAACCTACCAGCACACCGCCCATGAGCATTACGTTGTTGTCATACAGGAAGCCGCCGCAGGCTGCTGCCACGCCGGTGAAGCTGTTCAGCAGGCTGATTACCACGGGCATATCCGCACCGCCGATGGGCAAAACGAACAGGATTCCGTAAATCAGCGCCAGTCCGAGCACGCTGTACATCCATATACTGCCTTGCAGGTTGCCGCTGATCATGAGTCCTGAAAGCGTCAGGGCGCCGCCGAACACCAGCAGGTTTACCAATTGCTGCATGGGCAGCACATAATCTTTGATTTTATCTTCCAGCTTGCCGTAGGCGATGATGCTGCCGGCGAAGGACACCGAGCCGATGATCAGACCGGCGAAGATGATCAGCAGTTTAGAGGTATGCGCGCTGCTGTAATCGCCGGAGATAAGTTCCTGGGCGTGGTTGGCAGCGTGTGCCTGCATCTCGTTGAACTCCAGGATGGAGATGAGTGCTGCGCAGGCGCCGCCCATGCCGTTGAAGAAGGAAACCATCTGGGGCATGGAGGTCATCTTTACTTTTTTGGCCATCAGCGTGCCGATTACGGTGCCAATCACCAGCGCGGCCATGATGAGGCCTTTGTGGCCCAGACGGGTGCCATCGTGTTCATAGAGGAAGATGGTTCCGAACACGGCTATGCCCATGCCGGCAGCCGCCAGGATGTTGCCCTTGCGGGCCGCATCGGGGCTGTTCATGTATTTCAGGCCGAGCACAAAAGAAATGGCCGCCAGGAGGTATAGGAATTCAAGTAACTGTTGCGCCATGATTTATTTCTTTTTCTTTTTAAACATGTCCAGCATTCGGTCGGTAACGACAAAGCCGCCAACCACGTTCAGGGTTCCGAGGATAACACCCACGAAGCCGAGGCCCAATGAGAGGTAGTCGTCTTCCGGGGCTTTGCCCAGCACAATCAGCGCACCGATCAGTACCACGCCGTGGATGGCATTGGCACCGCTCATCAGCGGCGTGTGGAGTACGGAAGGAACATGGGAAATGAGTTCAATTCCCACGAAAATCATCAGCACAATCAGGTAGATGTAGGTGATGTGTGCGTATATAAATTCCAGTATCTGGGTCATGATTATGATTGTTTGCGTATGGTTCCTTCGTGACAGATGAGGCAGGCTTCCAGGATTTCGTCTTCCAGGTTCACCACAGCTTCGCCTTTGGGGGCCAGCAGCTTCATGAACTCGGCCACGTTGCGCGAGAACAGGTCGGACGCGTTGGTGGCCAGGGTTGAGGGGAGGTTGCTTACGCCCACCAGGGTTACGCCGCCTTTTACCACTACCTGATCAGCCACAGAGGCCGGGCAATTGCCGCCTTGTTCTACGGCCATATCCACCAGCACGGAACCGTTTTTCATCAGGGCCAGCTGCTCTTCGTCAATCAGGATGGGGGCTTTGCGTCCGGGTACCAGCGCGGTGGTGATGACCAGGTCGGCCTGAGCCAGGCTCTTGTTCACCGCTTCGCGCTGCAGCCTGCGGTATTCTTCGCTGGCTTCGCCGGCATAACCGCCCTGGCTGGATACTTCGGCGCCTTTTACTTCTATAAACTTGCCGCCGAGGCTTTCTACCTGTTCTTTTGTTTCAGGACGAACGTCGGTGGCTTCTACGATGGCGCCGAGGCGCTTGGCGGTGGCGATGGCCTGAAGGCCTGCCACGCCCACACCGAAAATCAATACCCGTGCGGGGGTGATGGTGCCGGCGGCGGTCATCATCAGGGGGAATACTTTTTTCATATAATGCGCACCCAAAATTACCGACCTGAAGCCGGCAAGATTGCTCTGGGAACTCAATACGTCCATGCTCTGGGCACGTGAAATACGCGGAATGGCATCCAGCGACCAGGCGCTGATGTTGCGGCTGTTCAGGGCCTCTACCAGGGCAGTATTACTGCGGTGGTACAACATGCTCATCAGCCATTTGCCTTGAGGAATCGAAGCAATCAACGCCTCCTCGGGAACATTGATTTGAATCAACAGGGCCGCCTCCTGCATAACGGTATTGCGGTCAGCCACAAGGACTCCCGCGGCGCTGTATTGTTCGTCAGTGTAAGAAGAGCCGTGGCCGGCACCACTTTCCACCCATACTTTATGGTTTTCTTTTACCCATGAACCAGCAATGGCCGGGTTTACAGCAACTCGGTTTTCGCCGGTCCTGCTTTCCTTAAGTACTCCGATGTTCACGTGTTCGCTTTATGTTACGCTTGCAAACATAGCGAAGAAGGGCCCACGGGCGAAAATTTAAGGCCGGGATTAATAGATTAAATCGAGGATGTAGTCCCCGAGCGAAGTCGAGGGACCGCAATGGTACCTAATACCGGCCCCGCGAATTCGTTCGGTGACCTGTGCACTTACCACTTATCACTTACCACTTACCACTTACCACTTAATTCCGCACAAACATCACCACCTGTTCGCCGTTGCCGGACCCCTGCAACAGGTAAGTTCCGGCGGGTAGGGCGCTGATGTTTATTTTTAAGCCATCGCGCTTGGTTTGTTGGGTGTATTCTTTACCGCTGAAGTCGAAAATCCGGAAGTTCCAGCCTTGTGCCGGCTCCGGGCTGATGATGATATGGTCGGAAGCGGGGATGGGGAACAGGTTGTGTGGGGCGCGGTTGAATACATCAACGTTGCTGCCGGCAACTACGCTGAGCAGGTTGCTCATCACCGTATCATCGGTGCCGAAGGTGTTGCTGGCGGTAAGTTGTATGCTGTACACACCCGGGGCATCAAACATCACCCTGGGGTTTTGGCTGGTGGAAGCAGTTCCGCCGGTGAAACGTACATTGGCCGAGGGTGTGATGGTCCACTTCCAACCTGAAGGCAGGCGGGTGCTGCGGTCGGTAAAGGCGAAGGTATCATTGGTGCTGCCGCTTTTGCGGTTTACTGTAAAGGACGCTACTGGGCGCAACGGTGATTTCAGGCCCAGGTATTTGTCGCGGTAACGGATGTATTGCGGGGTGAAAGTACTTCCGGTCTGGCTGCCGCTCACTTCCAACACAGGAATACGCTCTGCGGTGCTGAGATACTTATACTGAACAGTTGTTCTGGGGAAGGGGAATTTAAAGGTGCCTGATCCGATGGTGTCAATCTCCGGGATGGTGGTTTTCACCTGCAAGCAGGAAAAGGAACCATAAGGAGTTACCACGGTGCCGTATCCGGTTACTTCATTGATGCGGTAGCCTTTCTGGGTCAGGGATATGAAGGTGGCCAGCTGGAAGCTTACCTTGAAGGTGCTGCTGTCGCGGTCGCCGTAGTTTAGCGGGAACTGATATACTTCATCAGGGTCGCTGTAGTCGCTGGGGATGGGGAAGCCGTTGAAGCTGAGTCCTCGTCCTTCTGCAGTGAATTTAGTGCTGCTGTTTTTGAAGAAGTCATAAATATCCTTCACCTTAAAGGTGCCGAAGCCAAACGAATCCGCTATTTTCAGGCCAAAGGTGCTCAGTCCCCAGAAGAAATAGGCAGGGTTGATGGAAATGGAAGATTTATATTGGTACAAATCCTGACCGGTAGGTTTTAAGCTGGAAAAATCCCAAGTGATGCCGGCACCGGTTTTTTTGTAATCAATCTGGCTTGTTACTGCGGCGTCGGAATAGCGCAAGGTGTCGCCCGACTTAGGCATATGGCTGCTGTTGATGGTGATCTGTGCGTGTGCGGAAAACACAGAAAACACAGCCATACAGCTAAGAATACGGTTGTACATTGACTTCATGCTAAATTCAAAAATAAGCCAAGGCTCGTTAACTTGGTGCATGCCTCTTTAAAACCGCATGTTACCTTCGCGGGATATGAGGTCCTTGTTGCTATCTCTGAGCCTTTTGGCCGCTGCCATCCAAACATCGGCGCAGTCTGTTCAGGCAACCCATTACAACATCAACCTGGATGTGTATAAAGCCACGAAAGTCATCTCCGGTTTTACCACCATCGTGCTGAAGTCCGCCGTTCCATTTGATGATGTGGTGCGCCTGGATTTGCTGGGTTTTACGGTAGATTCGGTGAAGCTTGATGGTGTGTTGAGCTCATTTCAGCGCTCAGGCAGCAAACTCCTCATCCCGCTGAAGCTGAGCAACCCGGCAAAGGCGGTCGCACTGCGCGTCTATTATGGCGGAACACCTCAAAAAGATGCTTCCTGGGGTGGCTTTTACTTCGACGGGGCCTATGCGTATAATATGGGCGTAGGGTTCGCTGCCGATCCGCATCCCTTCGGGCGCTGCTGGTTTCCCTGTTTTGATACCTTCACCAGCAAAGCAACCTATTCTTTCAGCATCGGAGTAGATGCTGCCGATGTAGCGCTCTGCAACGGACTGCTTTCCGGAATCACCAACGGAGAACCCGGGCGCCGGCGCTGGAACTGGGAACTGAATGAAGCCATCCCCAGTTACCTGGCCAGCGTGGCGGTTGCACCCTATCAGCTGCTCAGCGGAACCCTGAACGGGCTCAATGGTCCGGTTCCGTATGTGCTGGCCGCATTGGCCGCCGATACCAATAAGATGAAGGCCTCTTTCATCAACCTGCAAACGGCCTTCAGCGCCTTTGAAGAATCCTATGGCCAGCACCGCTTTCACCGCGTGGGCTTCAATGCCGTGCCTTTTACCGGCGGCGCCATGGAACACAGCACCAATATCGCCTATCCGCTGTTCGCCGTGGATGGAACCCTGAACTACGAAACCCTTTACGCCCATGAACTGTCGCACCACTGGTGGGGCAATAACGTTACCTGCGCCACCCAACAGGATATGTGGCTGAACGAGGGCTGGGCCAGCTATTCCGAAAAGCTGTTTCTGGAGAAGAAATACGGACAAAAAGCCTATGCAGATGCCATGAAGTCCCACCACAGCGAAGTGCTGCGCCTGGCGCATGTGCGCGACGGTGCCGTGCTGCCTGTGAGCGGAATAGGTCATGACCATACCTACGGTTCCCATGTGTATAAGAAGGGCGCCGATATGGTGCATACGCTGCGCTGGTGGATGGGCGACCGCAAGTGGAAGGATGCCTGCATCAAACTGCAGGACAGCTTCCGCTATGGAAACATCAGCACCGATGTGATGCACAGCATCTTTTTGCGCTATTCCCTGTTTGACCTGGAGCCCTTCTTCCGCCAGTGGGTGAAGAAGGAAGGATTCCCCGGACTTAAAATAGCCCGTTTTGATCATGGCCCGCAGGGTGCTAAATATCAGGGAACGGCCCTCCTGGTGCAGCAAAGCCGCTTCAACTTTCACACCTATACCGCTTTTCCCGTATGGATTCGATGGATTGGCGCCGATGGCCGCGGTCTGACCACCCTGCATACGATGAAGCAGGCCGTACAGGAAATCCGTTCGCCACTGCTGGACTTTGACCCCGTCATGGCCGAACTGGACCCGGGCGACCGCCTCAGCCTGGCCCGCACCCACAGCTACCTGCGCCTGAAAGGCGATACCACGGCGGTGCTGCCTTATGAATTTGTTCAGGTGGAACTAAAGGGCGCTGCCGACTCCTGTACCGTCATCGCCGACCATCAGTGGGTGGGTGCCTCGCTTACTTCGGGAATTCAGGATCGGGCCCAACCCTCTTCCTACCGCTATTGGATCATCAGCGGTAACTGGACCGGCAAAGCTACGGCCATGCTCACTTTTGAATACGACGGTCGGAAATCCACCAACCGCACGGGCTACCTCGACCATACCCTGATTCCGGGTAATGAAGACAGCCTGGTACTGTTGTTCCGCGAACATCATTTTATTCCCTGGCGCAGGCTCCCCTCGGCAGTCTTCAATAAAGGCAACCGTTTCGACCGCGCCGGAACCGTGAAGGTTGCTAATGCCGCACCCGGTGAATACGTGCTGGCCAATGTCGATCCATTGATGGAAACGGTGGAACCGCGCGCTGAAACACAGGCCCTGCGCGCTTATCCCAATCCTACGGGCAAAATGATTACCGTGGAGTGGAGCGATACGAAATCCTGCGAGAAAACCCTGAGTTTATACGATGCGCAGGGTAAGGAAGTGCGCCACATGGCCATCTCCCGCGACAGCCGCAGCCATGAATTCAACCTGGAGCCTTTGCCCGCCGGCATATATGTAGTCGAACTAACCGCGCCCTGTATGGAAGAACGGCTGCAGACGTTGGTGGTTAGGGATAAGTGGTAAGTGGTAAGTGGTAAGTGGTAAGTGGTAAGTGGTAAGTGGTAAGTGGTAAGTGCACCGGTTGCCGAGCAGCTTGCCCTTGTCGCTCATTGCATTCGCTTGCGGGGCAGATGTAAGTGAGCGTAGCGAACGACTGGGGGGCAAGCTGCTCGGGAACCGTGTATATCGAACCATGTCGATCTGGATCAAGCGTTAATCCTGCAAACTTTTATCCAAGCCAACCCCGTAGGGGTGGCATATCGGTAGGAATTGAACACGCCCAAGTATAGAACCCCGTAGGGGTGGCATATCGGTTTCATGTCCGATTTGTGATTGGTAAATGGAAAGACTTTCGTGGTATCCCTCGACTCCTCTCGGGAACCACGCTCCATAGGACCGTGACAAAAGTTCCGTGTCTGCGGCTTTTTTATGCCCAAAAATCACCTCGCAAGCGGCTGATGTTGAATGATGAGCTTCGCTGATCCTGGAGGGGGGTGCTCAATTCAACAAGGGCAAATCCCTGCAGCCACTGCGTGTCTGCGGCTTTTTTATGCCCAAAAATCACCTCGCAAGCGGCTGATGTTGACGGATGAGCTTC
>CANHRE010000097.1 GCA_947463095.1 Flavobacteriales bacterium
CCGCTACCGGAGGGCTTGTAGCTATCTACGGCAGGAAGTTCTACCGGCAAATGTTCCACCAGTCGGGGAATACCATCTTTATCGAAAACCACCGGGATGGGTTCGCCCCAATAGCGTTGTCTTCCAAAACCAGCCTCGCGCAACTTGTAATTTGTTTTACTCCTTCCTTGGCCTCTGGCTACGATTTCGTCAATGGCCTTAGCGATGGCCGCTTTCACAGGCGTTCCATCCAGGAATCCGCTGTTCACACAAACACCCTCTTTAGCCGAATAAGCGACCTGAAGGGGTTCTGGAAGCGGTGAATCAACGCTTTGAATAACAGGAACTATGGGCAGCTTAAATGTAGTTGCAAACTCAAAATCGCGGTCATCATGCGCTGGAACAGCCATAATGGCGCCGGTACCATAGCCGGCCAGTACATAATCGCTAACCCATACGGGTATAGGTTTACCGCTGAATGGATGCAAAACCTCGGCACCGGTAAACACGCCGGTCTTCTCTGTAGAGGCCATCCGGTCTATCTCGCTGCGGTTTTTGGCTTTTGCAGCATAGGCTAACACGGCATCACGCTGCTCGTCAGAACACAGTTCCGCGAGTTGTTCGTATTCGGGAGCCAACACCAGGAAGGTAGCGCCAAAGATGGTATCCGGACGTGTGGTAAACACAGTGATGCGACTGGCGTTATTAGTCAAAGCGAAGTCTATCTCTGCGCCGGTACTTTTTCCAATCCAGTTGCGCTGAATTTCTTTAATGGAATCACTCCAGCGGATATGCTCTAAGCCTTCTAGCAGCCTATCGGCATATGCGGTTATGCGCAGAAACCATTGTTTCATCTTTCTGCGTTCCACAGGATAGTTACCGCGCTCGCTAACAGGTCCTTTCTGAGGGTCGTTGAGTACTTCTTCGTTGGCCAGAACCGTGCCCATTTCCGGGCACCAGTTCACGGTAGATTCGTCAATATAAGCGAGTCGGTAGGCGTTGAGAATGCGTTCTTGGTCTTTGGCTGAAAGTGCGCTCCAAGCATCAGCTGAAAACACATCCGTGTATCCGGAGTGGGCATTTATGCCTGCAGATCCGTGCGAAGCAAAATGTGCTGTAAGCGCTGTAATCGGCTTTGCCTTTTGCTCGCTGCGGTCGTACCAGTGGGTGAACAGCAATGAGAAAATCCATTGGGTCCAGCGATAATAGGAAGGGTCACAGGTGCGCACTTCACGGCTCCAGTCATAGCAAAAGCCCATGCGATCCAGTTGTTCACGAAAGCGCTGAATATTCGTGTTGGTGGTGATGGAAGGGTGCTGTCCGGTTTGGATGGCATATTGTTCTGCGGGCAAACCAAAAGCGTCATAGCCCATGGGGTGCAGCACATTAAAACCTTTCAGGCTTTTGTAACGCGAAACAATATCGCTGGCGATGTAACCAAGGGGGTGACCAACATGCAACCCGGCTCCGGATGGGTATGGAAACATATCGAGCACATAATACTTAGGGAGGTTCGGATGTTCCCCGACCCGATACAAACCTTGCTCTTTCCATTGCTGTTGCCAGCGCGATTCGATTTGCTTGAAAGGATATGACGACATTTAAGCCTGCGAATTTAGGGATTCATCAAGCTTGGTCGCAGCAGGCGGGAGTGTTGTATTAAACCGCGAAGCTCTCTCCGCAGCCGCAGGTGCGCGCAGCATTGGGGTTAATGAAGTTGAACCCTTTACCGTTCAGGCCATCACTAAAATCGAGTTCAGTACCGCACAAGTAGAGAAAACTCTTCATATCACAGACCATTTTCAAACCCTCGTGGGTGAATTCCATATCACCCGGTTTGGCCTCGTTGTCGAAGTCGAGGTTATAACTCAAACCGGAACAACCGCCGCCTTTTACGCTTACCCGGAGGAAATAATCAGAAGCCTGAATGGAAGCATCGCGCATTAAATCCATCACCTTATCAAAGGCCTTGGGCGATATGCTCAAATCGGCGTTACCGGGACTCATCTCAGTGGTGTGTTGGTTTGTCCTCAACAAAAGGCTCCAGCCCTTGTTTTACCCGGTAATCGTTGATGGCTGCCTTGATGGCATCTTCTGCCAGCACGCTGCAATGGATTTTTACCGGAGGAAGAGCCAATTCTTCTACAATGTCCATGTTGTCGATGGACAATGCTTCATCCACACTTTTGCCCTTCAGCCACTCTGTTGCCAGCGAAGAGGAGGCTATAGCAGAGCCGCAGCCAAAAGTTTTGAACTTGGCATCTTCAATAACGCCTGTTTCCGGATTCACTTGGATTTGCAGACGCATAACGTCTCCGCATTCGGGTGCACCAACCAGCCCGGTACCTACGGTATTGCTGTTTTTGTCCAGGGTTCCGATGTTGCGCGGATTGCTATAGTGATCAATTACTTTCTCAGAGTATGCCATAATGATGTTCGTTATTTGTTTACAAAGATATTATTTGGAACTATTCTAAACCATTAATGTTCCTGCCACTTCACGCTTTTCAGGTCGATGCCTTCCTTGAACATTTCCCAAAGAGGGCTCATTTCGCGGAGGCGAGTAACGGCTGTTTTTACGCAGTTGATGGTAAAGTCAATTTCCTCCTCTGTGGTGAAACGGCTAAGCCCGAAACGCAGGCTGCTGTGGGCCAGTTCGTCGTCGAGGCCAAGGTTCTTAAGCACATAGCTGGGTTCAAGGCTGGCACTGGTGCAGGCGCTGCCGGAGCTTACTGCAATATCTTTAACACCCATAATCAGACCTTCGCCTTCTACGTATTTGAAACTCATATTGGTGCAATGCGGCAAGCGGTGTTCACGCGATCCGTTCACGTAACTTTCTTCCAATTCCAGAAGTGCTGTCTCTAATTTGTCGCGCAGCTTGGAAAGGCGTTCGGCATCTGCCTGCATTTCTACTTTTGCCAGAGCAGCAGCTTTTCCAAAGCCAACAATTCCGGGAACATTCAGTGTGCCGCTGCGCATGCCGCGTTCATGACCGCCGCCGTCCATTTGTGCAGTAACCTTCACACGTGGGTTTTTTCGGCGCACATACAAGGCTCCAATACCTTTAGGTCCATACATCTTGTGTGCGGTAAAACTCATCAGATGGATGTTGTCGGCAATAACGTCAACGGGTATTTTTCCGACAGCCTGGGTGGCATCACTGTGGAAGAGGATTCCTTTTGCAGCGCAAAGGGCTCCAATTTCCCTGATGGGTTGAACCACACCAATCTCGTTGTTGGCATACATAATGGTCACCAAAATGGTTTCCTTGCGTATGGCTTGTTCCAATTGTTCTATGGTAATCAATCCATCTTCACCGGTTTCCAGATATGTAATTTCCGCGCCTGACTTTTCAAGGTGGCTGCAGGTATCTAGAATTGCTTTATGCTCAGTATTGATGGTGATGATGTGATTGCCCTTGTCGCGGTACATTTCGAACACACCTTTCAAAGCGAGGTTGTTACTTTCAGTTGCGCCGCTGGTGAAGATGATTTCCTTGTCACTTGCATGAATAAGATCAGCGATATCTTTTCTTGCCTGGTCAACAGCATCCTCTGCTTCCCATCCGAAGGCGTGGTTTCTGCTTGAGGCATTTCCGAAGTGCTGGGTAAAGAATGGAATCATGGCCTCCAGCACGCGGGAGTCAACAGGGGTAGTGGCGTTATTGTCGAGATATACGGGTAATTTTACCATACGGGTTCAATTTTGTTTAGATTGGTTCTAAACTGCAAAGGTAAACATTCAAACAGGGTGAAGGTTTGATGGCGGCTAAAAAAACAAAGGGGGGGTTGGATATTTCCATATAAAGTACGAAAATTTGTGAGAACAAACCCAATGAAAACTAACATAATATGCTTCGCAGCCTTGATTTTGGGCAGCCAGCTCGATGCTCAACAAGGCGTACCTTCCTGGGGGCAGCCTCAGGTGATAAAGGGGTCCCTGATTAAAGTGACCAATCCTCTCAAAGACCACGTTGTAGATCCGGGATGGCTAGACGTTCCGGTTCGCGATGAGAAAGGAATAATTCGCCCGGAGGGAATGAAAAAGCAGCCCTATCAACCTGAATTGTTTCTTGATGGAAGTCAGAATGAAGACGCCGCCATCCAAAAGAGGTATGCGCCCAACAACACATTAAGAACCGTTACAACGCAATTTGCCGGAATGGGATACACTTTTGTAAATCCCGCCGATCCATCTCTTTGTGTTGGTCCTAACCATGTAATCCAAATGATTAACGGTGGTTCAGGAGCCTATTTGAAGATATTCAGCAAGAGTGGCTCAACGCTTTTGGCCCAAACATACATGGACGCAATTACCGGAAAAGGCGGATTGGGTGATCCCATCGCCATGTACGATCAACTGGAGGATAGGTATGTAATTACAGAGTTCGCCAATCAGGCAGAGACGGGTTCCGAGGGATTAATCATTGCTGTATCAAAGACCAATGACCCTACGGGTTCTTGGAATGTGTATTACTACAGCACAGGGACGGTATTCCCGGATTACCCAAAATTTTCCGTATGGCATGACGCTTATTATGCTACAACAAACAACTTCACCAGCAGTTACACTGGATCAAGCGCATATGCTTTTGACAAAGCGGCCATGATCAGTGGCAGCACCAGCGCCACTATGGTTAAAATTGACATAGGCAACGCAACCAAACATTTTTCCATGTGCCCGGTAGCACTTCAGGGCAGCAGCAAACCTACAAGTGGCGGTTTAATTGCGTACATGCATGATGATGCATGGACAGTCACAACAGCCGATAGGGACAGCATTGGTGTGTTTGAATTCAAAGTAAATTTTACAACACCATCATCCAGCAAGGTGGTTTTTGCGGCCTCGCTCGCTACAGCTTCTTACAACAGTGATATCTGCACCGGTACAAGAGAACAGTGCGTATCGCAATCAGGTTCAACGGTAAAACTGGAGTCTCTGAACATTAGGGTTATGAATCAGCCCGTTTATCGGAAGTTTTCCGATTACGAAGGATTGGTGCTGTGCCATGTGGTTAACGATGGCAGAAGCGTAACCGTTCCTCGTTGGTATGAACTGAAGCGCAGCACCGGAAGCTGGTCCATAAACCAACAGGGAACCTATACCCCTGACGCGTCGCATCGCTGGTTGCCTGCTGTGTGCTATAACAAAAATGGCGACATTGCCATGGCGTACAATATTTCCAGCAGTTCCCTAACCCCGGGCATTCGCTACACCGGTAGAAAGGTGTGCGACACACTGGGGCAGATGACCTATACCGAAACTACGGTTATTGCAGGAACCACGGCAAATGGCAGCACGCGATACGGAGACTATAACCATTTGGTTATCGACCCATCTGATGATCTAACCTTCTGGTTTACCGCCATGCACAACGCTACCAGCACCTGGAGCACAAGAATCGCAGCATTTAAACTCCCTGCTTGTGCGTCAGGAACAACATGCGCTGCACCCACGGCTCTTACCAGTAGTTCGCTTACCGATGTTTCAGCAACCATTAACTGGACCGGAAGCAGCGCAGCCGGTTCCTACTGGGTAGAATTTAAATCAGCAGGCTCCAGTACATGGAACCTGTTGGACAGCAGCAACACAAGCAGAAGCATTTCCCTGAATGGTTTAACAGGTTCTACCACCTATGACTGGAGGGTTAGGGCTTTGTGCAGTGGAACATACAGTACCTATTCAAATGCTCAGTTGACTACAAAAGCTAGTTGCAGTGATCTGTTTGAACCAAATCAAAGCAGAACGGCAGCAAAGGCTATTACCGTGGGTGCAACTATTCAGGCAGCAATCAGCAGCAGCACTGATGCCGACTGGTATTCGTTCAGCACAGGCAGTACAGGTGGAACCAACGTAGCCATAGACCTAACTACGCTACCAGCCGACTACGACCTGCGTCTTTATTCATCTGCAGGCAAGTTGCTTAAATCTTCCCTAAGCACCGGAACCGTTAATGAACGTATTTTCTACAACAACAACAAAGCAGCTTCATACACCATTCAGGTTTCAGGATACAATGGTGCTTTCAATCCAAACAAATGCTACAACCTGCTGGTAACCCAAAGGAGCACAACCTTCACATCCGCGCCTGGCGATGTGGTTGAGGAAGTAAAGAAACCCACTGCGCTGAGAGCATTCCCCAATCCAAGCAATGGGAACTTGGTGCTGGAATTTGAAGCCAGAGAAGAGGCAGCAGTTCAAATCCTTATCACAGACATCACTGGCAGGACCATACTGCAAGAGACATTCGAAACCATCGCCGGATCCAACCAGTGGAAGCGTTCACTAAACAATGTACCTGATGGCACCTATCAGGCCGTGGTTAGGCAGAAAGACAAGCAGGAGTTAGTGCGTTTTCAGTTGATACGCTAAACATAAAAAACAGAGTATAAAAAAGGCCCGGAAACGGGCCTTTTTTATGACGCTTTGTCAGGTTTAGGCGCACATATTCAAATAGCCAAATTTCGTCGGAGAATGCCGTAATTTTGTCCTTGTGAAAATGAAATGGAGCGTTGTTTGCCCCATTTTACGGAAACGTAGCGTCTGACCTAAAATGAACGAACAGCAA
>CANHRE010000098.1 GCA_947463095.1 Flavobacteriales bacterium
AAAACACCCATCAGCCAACTCAGGGTTCTATCGGCAAACCCACCGTAGTATCCGGCCATCATGCCAACGTTGATGCCTATCAGCATAGAGAGCAGCACGGCACAGAAACCAATTCCCAGCGAAATACGACCACCCAGGATGAGCCTGCTGAACATGTCCCGTCCGAAGCGATCTGTACCTAAAAGGAAATACCGCTGATGCACTGGGCTACCACTTGACTGAAGATGCAAATCGGCAAGGGCAAATGTTCTTAGGCTGCCCCTAACTCCGGGACCTTCATAAAGCCTTACCCGGATGCTGTCGCCAAAGGTGGTGGCTTCCTCAATCGGGATCATGGCGCCCTGCGCTGCATGGCCATTCAGCCAGGCAAGGGAGCTTTGTTCCGAATGAACATGATGCTGGAGGATGATTTTCTGCCTGAGGAACGCAGAGGAACTTCCTGGAGAAAGGCCTGACAGCGGCAAACAAATATCGTTGGCGTGGGTACTGGAGTCAGGAATCCACAGGTAGGCGGAGACCGCAGCTACAGCCATCAATCCTATAAAACCAAGGGATATCCGGCTCCACAGTTTCATGAAGCAGTTTTGGAAGATTCGGGTGCAGTGTTTTTGCGGTGATAAACATCCAGGGCCACCAATACTGCACACAAAGCCCAAAAAGGCACTGCAATTTTATCCAGGCCGCTGTAGTTGTTCAAAAACGCATGCACCATATAGGTAATCAATGCCAGATAGGCAGCCAAGGCCAAACTCCGCACCTGCGGCTGATCTTTCAGGTATACCAAACGGAAGGCAACAGAAGACAGCACCAGGAGGATGAGTAAATAAAGAATAAATCCGGGAATACCCGTTTCACTAAGGTGCGAAAAGTACTCGCTGTGGGCATCACCCAGATCACCGCTGTGGGTGCTGATGATGGTCAACTCAGAGCTTACCTGGAAGGGTGCATACTGAAACACAAAGGTACCAGGTCCAAAACCTGTTATGGGACGGGCTGCGGCCATGCGCAAAGCGCATTTCCAGCGGTTAATACGTTCCAGGTTACTGGGATCGGTAGAGATATTGGAAACGGATTTCACATGACCTTCGATCTCGTCATCGCTGCCCTGTTTATTCTGTTCCATTTCATACAGTATCCGGTCCTGCCGGGCAATACCGTAACCTGCAAAGAGGAACAAGGCAAGCAGCAAGCTCCAGAATGGCAGGCGCATCCAAAAAAACAGCAGCATGGCGAAAGCCGCAACCAAACTCAGCCAGGTTGCGCGGGTATAGGAAACCACCACCCCAAACAGGATGATGAGCAACACGGTGAAAATTATACCGCGCCAGGGCAATTTCAAACCAAACCACCCCCCGTTAAAGGCATACAGCGCCAGCGGCGGAACTGCAAAGGCAATGCAGGCTGCATACATACCATGGTCAGGAAAAAATGGCCACATGATGGAATAGGAGTGGCTGCGCACAAATCCTTCTGCCGCATGCCTGGACAGGGTGAACAGCACCAGAATCAGTGTGCTCAGTGTGAAGCCTGCAAGAAAAACGTGGATGTTTCTGGTGTTTCTGAACAGATGAGAAAAAACAAAATAGAATGGCAGGATGAACCAAGTTCTCGCCAGTGCATTTTTAAAGGAAACCAGAGGCATGGAACTGGTGGCAGCTGTTACGAACATCCAGAGCAAATAAGCCATCATCAGGAGGCTGATCGGATGCAACAGCAGCTGACGATCGGCTTTTATCCCTGTAAATAACTTGACGGCAAGTATGAGGCAGGCAAGCAGGATGAGCGGTTCTGTGGGCAGGGACAAGCCGAGGTTTGCACCAATATCATTAACCCCTACAGACAATGGCACGATGGAGGCCACCAGCAACAAATAGGCGCCGGGGCGATACAGGGCCAACACCACCAGCACCAGTGCTACAGGCAACAGGGGCAACCAGAACCAACCCCCGGCCACGGCAATTCCACTCAGAAGGGCCAGTGCAGCCAATAGCCACAGGAGCAACCTGTTTTCTCTGAGCGAAAAAGCGTTCACTGCACGGATGGATTCTGCGTTCTGAAGCGGTAAAAATCAAGGATCAGCAGGGTAACGGCACAGAACCCAAAGCCTGCAAGCATGGAAAGCATTACAATCAAACGACGCACAGGCCAGGCTTTGCGCTCAGCTTTCACTGCAGCACTCACGGTGAATTTATGCGACAGCTTTTCCTGCACATCAATCTTCCGTTTTTCGAACATGGCGTTAATGTCACTTTCCTTCTCCTCTTCGAGTTTTATTTTCTCGTTTAAGCTCATCCACGCACCGCCATTCTGAGCCAGGTTTCTTTGGTCTTCGAGAAGGTCTTTCAACTTATCATTGCGGCCGGTGGCCTGGGCTTTATAGATTTCTTCCGCAATAGCACGGCTTTGCTCTTCGTAGTTGGTGATGCCCATTTCACCCAACTTGCGCATCTCGTCGCGCACGCTGGCAATTTGTGCCTGCTTGGCCTGAAGATTGCGTTCTACAATTTTGAGTGCGGGAACGGCTATTTGCTGCTGAATCTCTGTTTTTACGGAATCGTAGAGTGCTGCTATACCGTTGGCAATGCGTGCAGCCATTTCCGCATCTTCATCCAGAACATCTATTTTGATGGACAGGTAGCGGGTACGGCTAAAGGCTATGTTCTCATCAATCTTGTTTTGCAGCGCCGTTTGGGGATAGGCTTCATTGGCTGCATTAATCTTATAATGCTTCATCAGGTTGAAGTTCCGCACCAGGCGGCTCATCAACTCAGACGATTGCAGCACCTGCAGCGCCTGTTCAGCCTGTTCTTCTTCACCAAATTCCAGAGGGTCTTTTTGCCGTTGGTTTGCATCCTGCAGCAGCGCATCGGCGATAGAAGAGTTTTTTGTTGGGTAGAACACATGGGTAGCCTTGTATTTAGGCTTCATAAAAATGGGCATCGAGGCCACAAAGCCTATCAACCCGGAAAGCAGGGTGACGCCAATAAGCCATTTGCGCCATCGCCAGAAGAAATCCACTACGTCAAGTGCCGAGAGCGGCCGGTATTCACGCGTTTCCATTTATAGATTTACAAACGGCGAAAATACTGCTTTATTTTACCCTTGAGCGCCCCTCCCGGAAAGGAATTGCTTCAAATGCAGGTCGGGGTGCAACTTTCCGCTCAATAAGAGCAACAGCCACAAAGCCAAAGCGCCTATGGCCTGCGCATACCATACACAACCCAGCGTACTCAGGAGGAATGCCAGTGCAGCGCAACACAATGCACTCAAAAGGATTTTAACTACATGCAGTGCTGAAAACCCATTTAATTCGCCTCGGGAAAACCATATGCAGCTCAGGCAGAAGAAGCTTTGAGTTGCAGCAGCAGACCAGGCAGTACCCAAGGCACCGAAGCGTGGTATCAACACCAAGTTCAGCAGCATATTCAAGGCCAGAGAACAACATGCCAACATATTCAGCAACCTGAGTTTCTTTAATGCGGTAAGCAGCGTACCAAAAACATAAACCATACTCATGGGCAGATAAGCCAGCATCAGCCAGCCCAGCACGGAAATGCCCTGTGCACTCGTGGCATCCGGATTCAGCAGGCCCATTAGCGGCCCGGCATAAAAAAATCCAAGGGCCGCGGCAGGCAAGGCAACCAGCAGCATCACCATCGTGCCGGTTTCTGCCAACTGAGACAATTCCTTGCGCTGAAATGCCTTGGCAGTAAACGCCGGGAGCAGCAAGGTGGACATCAGCACTGGAAAAATCAATCCGGCATCCAGCAGTCTAAAACCACGGGCATAAACACCAGCCTGAAAACTGCCATCTTTCAGCAGCATTTGCAACATGAGTGCATCAACCCTGGTGAAACCAGCCATCAATAGGGCCAGCAGGGCAAATCCCAAGCTGCCGCGCAACACTGCTCCAATAGGGTGCAAGTTGCCTCCTTCAACCGCATAAGCATTCCGTAAAAGTTCGCGGTGAACCTTCCACGCGATGAAAACCAGGGCCACGGCATAGCCGGCTGTTTGACACAAAGCAAACCACATAAGGCCCTCGCGTCCCGAAAATCCATTGCCCCTAATGAGTGCCAAACATAACAATATGGCAATCACCCGGTCGAGCACAGAAAACCAGGCGTCGGTACGTCCCTTTCCTGCACCCTGCAAGTAGGCCCTGAACATCAAAATCCACTGCAGCAGCATCTGATTCAACACCACAAGCAATAAAATAGTTATGGGAAGGCCCTGGCTCAGGCCCACCAGGATGGTGAAGACAGCGTAGGCGGCACTCAACAACAACTTCACCGGAAATCCGGCTTTCCACAGCACCACGGGATGTTTGCCAGAAGCCACCTCCCGCGTAATCATGCTGTTCATACCCATATCCATGATGATGGTGAACAACAAACTGAAGTTGAAGACCACAAAATATGAGCCGTACACCTCCTCCCCCAGCCTGTTTTGTACTGTGTTCTCCAACACCAGTATCCAGAATGGCTTTATAAGCCAGTTCAGCAACTGAAGCCAGAAGAGGTCCTGAAGAAATTTACGCTGAACCACGGTTTGTCGGTGCGATGATACAAAACTCAGGGTTTTGATGGCGTAATTTTGTACAGTGCACGCAATTGAACCATTTTATTTGTGGCAGCACCTCTACAATGCCAGTGAGGATGAACGCAGTCCCTTTTACCAAAGGGAATACAGTGAATTTGTATTCAGTAATCGCATTTACAACCACCTGATCCATCCGCAATGGGATGAATTCGGCTCTCAGACGCTGTACCTGAAAATCCTCTTTGCAGACTATGAGCATCATTTTGCCATCCTCGAGTTTATCGGGGAATGGAATGACGCCATCTACAATGACGTGATGACGTTAAAAAGGGAGGTTGTTGAGTTGCTGATGGAAGAAGGTATTGACAAGTTCATCCTGATTGGAGAACATATAATGAACTTCCATTCAAGCGATGACTGCTACTACGAGGAATGGTATCAGGACGTGGAAGATGGATGGATTGCATTGCTGAATTTCCGCGAACATGTACTTCATGAATTCCGCAGCAGCAGCATTGACTACTACCTGAACTTCGGAGGTGAACTGGATGAGCTGAACTGGCGACGGCATACCCCGCTGCAGGTTTACCATCGCGTTCGCGAAATCCTGTCGCGCAGGCTGATGTGATTTTACTCAGCCAACATCACAGATTTGTGGAATCTGCCATTGCCTGTTTCAATAACCAACACATAGTTACCAGCGGTTATGCCATCCAACGGCATACGAAGTAAGCCGTTATGGCCACCTACTTCCCTGATGCGACCGCCCTGCATGTTGAACAGGATAGCGCTTTTCAGGTTGTGGCGTTCCGTTGAAACAAAAAGCTCACGTGTTGCTGGTATCGGATAAACCCTGATGCCTGCCGCAGCTGCATCCGTCAGACCATCCGGTCCGCCTACGAAAATGCTGAGGGTATCGCCAGATTTACAGCCAAATTGGTCAACTACCTGAAGTGCGGTGAGCACCTTTTTGAAATACCAGGCTGATCCATACGTATGGCCGGGCTTCTTTGTCGCAGCAGTATTCCCGTCGCCAAAAGCCCACTGATATCCTGCAAGGTTGGTATCGTTAGGGGTAAACTGGAAGCTGACATATCCTGCTGCCTTGAATTTGGCATTTGGCAAATCGCGGTAGTTTAACCGGACGGGCTGTGCTTTCTGAATGCAAGCCCCAAAAAGGCCTGAAACCTGCAGGCTATCGTTGGACTTAGCTTCTGTTGGCAACAAACGCAGGCGATTTCCGCTGAAACTGCCGGCCAGGCTCTTGTTGATGCGCAGCTGATATCCTGCAAACCCTGCGGTGGCTGTGCAATTCAATGTATCGCCCTTGCAAAGTGCCGCCGGATCTTTATTGTATTGAACAGAGAAGGCAGGGGCAACATCAACACGGATATCAAATGATCTTTTAAAATCAGGGCAGGATAAATCGGCACTGTCTTTTACCACGAGGTTATAGCTTGCCGAGGAGAGCAGTTTCAGGGTATAAATGGTATCTCTGCTGAAGCTACCTCCCAGACTGATGCCATAGCGGCTGCCCGACAGGCCTCTAATGATTACCCGGGTTTCCAGGCCCTGGCAAATGGAGTCTGCATGTTCTACCGTAATAACACGCCCGCCACATCCCGGTGTAGTAGCTTTCAGCATGGTATCTGAAGTTGTGCAGGGCGAGGCGTTCAGGGTTCTGAAATAAAAACGATAATCGGAAGCCGGTTTCAGCCCTGTGAAAAGGTGGGCGGTGTCGGTATCTGCACGTTTCCAGGTTTTCCCGGAATCAGCGCTGACTTCCACTTTTACCGAACCCGGTAAGGCTGCCCAAACAAAGCCAAGCCTGTCAGATTTTTGAAGCTTTACCTTAGGCGCAGGCGGCTGGATACGCTGCCGCACAAACAAGATACGTTCCGAGGACCATGGG
>CANHRE010000099.1 GCA_947463095.1 Flavobacteriales bacterium
ATATTGCCTTGTTGTGCGATAAGAAATTAACGGAATTTCATCGCGAAGGATCCTCCAGCAGTTTTCATGTTGGTGATTTTTACTTAGGCAGAATCAAAAAAATATCTCCATCCCTGAACGCTGCCTTCGTTGATATTGGCAGCGAGAAGGACGCTTTTTTGCACTATTACGATTTAGGACCGAATGTGCGGTCGGTGAAAAAACTCACCAAACTGGTGCTGGAAGGCAAAACCAGTGCCGCCGATCTGGACCGCTTCGAAATGGAAGAGCAAACCGTGAAAACGGGTAAAATCTCCCAGGTCTTTAAAAAAGGTGATGTGGTGCTGGTTCAGGTGCTCAAAGAGCCCATCAGCAACAAGGGTCCGAAAATTGGATGCGACCTCTCTATTGCAGGTCGTTATTTTGTGTTGGTACCTTTTTCCAACCACATCTCTCTTTCCAAAAAAATAGGAAATCCGGAAGAGAAGAAGCGGTTGAAGAAACTTGCTCAGACGCTGAAACCGGAAAATTTCGGTGTAATCATCCGCACTGTTGCAGAAGGGGTTGACATTACAGAACTCGACCAGGATTTGCGTTCCCTGCTTAAAAAGTGGGATCAACTTGCCCTGAACTTAAAAACCGCCCAGCCTGGAAGAATGGTGCTCGGTGAAGGTTCCAGACTGGACACCTTGCTGCGCGACGTGCTGAATGAGAGTTTCACCCAAATCAATGTTAACGACAAAGACCTGTTCCAGGAGTTGCAGAGCTATGTAGGTAAAATTGCTCCGGGGCTGGAAAAAATCGTTCGATTGTACCATGGCAAGCCGGAAATTTTTGACCATTTCAACGTAAACAGGCAAATACGAAGTTCATTCGGCAAAACAGTTCCTTTTTCGGGTTCTGCCTATCTGGTGGTGGAACATACGGAAGCCCTCCACGTTTTTGATGTGAACAGCGGCAATGCCGTTTTTGACTCTGAAAATAGGGAGGCAAATGTGGCCCGCATTAACATGGAGGCGGTGGGTGAAATTGCCCGCCAGATGCGCTTGCGTGATATGGGAGGCATCATCGTGGTGGACTTCATTGACATGAGGGACCCACAACTGAAGAAAAATCTAAATCAGGCGCTGCGCGATGCCATGAAAACAGACCGCGCAAGGCATACCATACTGCCCATGAGCAAATTCGGTCTGGTGGAGATTACCCGTGAGCGGGTGCGTCCTCAAACCGTCATCCTCAATACAGAAACCTGTCCTTCCTGCAACGGCAGCGGACGCATTGAAAGCAGTGTTCAGCTGTTTGAAATGCTCGAAAATACGCTGGTGTACCTTTGGGAGAACCTGAACCATCGTGGCATTGTGCTCAAAGCACATCCCTTTATCGCTGCTTATATCAGCAAAGGAATACCTTCCATCCGCCTGAAATGGTGGTGGAAATATCGCCACTGGCTGCGCGTGGAATCCGTGGATACCTTCCACATCGGAGAGTATCAGTTCGAAGACCACAACGGAAAAGAAATTTCCCGGCATTAAAGGCTTGCTGTTCGCTTTTTGTACACGCATCCCTATGCTGTGTACAAGCCAGACTGGCCGTATGGCTGTTGTCGTATTTATTTTGCATTCATGAGGACTCTATGGGCAGGCTGCCTTTTTCTGTTGCTTTCTTCATGCGTGAGCAAGAAGAAATACCAGGCATTGGAAACGAATACCAGGCTTGAGGCCGAGCGACTCAACCAACAGGTGCTTACGCTTCAGGCAAGGTTGGCAGAAATGGATGTGCAGTTGGATGCCAAACTTCGCACTTTGGAAGCCTTAAAAAACGATACCAGCGCCAAGGCCATGAATATTGCCAAGAGTGAACTACTGGCTGCAGAACTCAACAGAAAACTCTCGGAATGTGAAGCCGAACAGCGCATACGCCTTCAAGATTTCAACCAGGAAATCAGCCGTAAGAACCAAACCCTTCAACAGAAGGAAATAGCACTGAACCAAGCACTCTCTGATGCCGAAATTGAAAAAAACCGCGCCCGAACCCTGCATCAGCAGGCAGCGGCCAGCGCGGAGCAACTGAAACAGACCAATACCCGGGTACGTTTGCTGGAACAGGAATTGAAGAAAAAAGATTCGGCAGCACTTGCCCTTCAAAGTTCCATCCGCGAAGCCCTTATTGGCTTTCGTGGCAAAGGGTTGAATGTGGAAACACGCAATGGGAAGGTATATGTCAGCATGTCTGAACAACTGTTGTTCAAAACCGGGAGCATCCATGTGGACCCCAAAGGAAAAAGCGCCCTGATGGCTCTGGCTGCTGCCCTGAAAAACCAACCCGAAATCATGATCAATGTGGAAGGACATACCGATGACCAGCCCATACGGGGTGGCACAGTAAAGGACAACTGGGATTTAAGTGTGCTCAGGGCAACTTCTATCGTGCGCCTGCTGAGTGAGGAAGGACTGGTAGAACCTTCACGCATACAGGCCAGCGGCAGATCGCAGTACCTTCCTGTAGATGCGTCTGCTACGCCCGAAGCCCGTGCAAAAAACCGACGCACCGAAATTGTCCTCACACCAAGGCTGGATAAAATCCTTAACCTAATTCAGCCATAACGCCTCAGTGGAACTGCTGCTGCTTGCTATAGATAAAACCCGTGAATCATGGGTGGAGGAGGGTTTTCAGGTTTATGTTCAACGCCTGCATCGCTATGGCAAGTTTCGCTTCGAAGCCGTCATTGCTACCAAAACCCTGCTGCCCCGGGATGAACAAATGCGCCGGGAAGAAGAAGCGCTGAACCGCCTGCTGAAATCGCAGGACACCGTTGTGCTTCTTGACGAACAGGGCAAAGGGATGAGTTCTATGCAACTGTCCGCCTGGCTGAACCAAAAATGCAGCCACAGCCGCGGTCGGTTGGTGTTTATTATTGGAGGGCCTTTTGGCTTTTCCCCTTCCTTCAGGCAGGGTAAGGAATTGATTTCACTCAGCCCGATGACCTTCTCACACCAAATGGTGCGCGTAATCTTTGCCGAACAACTCTACAGGGCCTTCAGCATCCTGAATGGGGAGCCTTACCACCACCCCTGAAATTACTTAATGCAGCACGCGCCTGATTTGTACGAAGCGCGGTTTGTAATAGGCAGAACTCAGGCGGTCATGGGTGATGCCCTTGTTTACTGAGGCATGTATAAAATGAATATCCGCTGGATTGGCTTCCACCACGATGCCTACATGTCCGATGGATGCTGCATGCACATTTCTTCCCTTAAAGCAAATGATATCGCCCGGTCGACATGCACTTCTGCTCACCTTGCTGCCATAGGTGCGAAAAAGGGATGATGATGCAGGTGTTTGATACCCCAGCTGCGCAAAGACGTAGCCTACAAAACCGGAACAGTCAAAACCACCTGGCTGCTTGCCTCCATAGCGATAGGGTGTGCCCAGGAAGCGCTCAGCGAAATTGATCACGTAATCAATCTTCCCCAGTTCGGTAGCGGCCAGCAGCGTATCAATCTCGGGTTCTGCAATCCTGGAAAGCACCGAATCGGAGGGGCCGTGATTTACTGCTGCCAGCGTCTGGGCGGCAATACCGCGAAACCCGAAACAGGTTAAAAAAAGGCTGATTAGGATAAAACGGTTCAGGGCAATATCTTCTTAAATGCCGCATACGCAGCGATGTTTTTATTGGTGCCGGTGCAACCCAGCGTGGATTTACGGTCTATAATCCTTTGAACCCTGTTTTCAGGACTGGGGTGCGTGCTGAGAAATTGAGGAACATTGGTGCCGCTTCCCGTAGCAAGCAATTTTTCAAAGAAGCCTGCTGCTCCTGCAGCATCCAGCATAGTAGGGCATAGATAACTCACAGAATAGTCGTCGGCCTCTGATTCTGCCTCCCTGCTGTATTGCAATTGCTTCAGGCCCGCAACGATGCGCGCCAATTGGCCTTGATTCCTTCCAAATACGATGTCAAACAATACAGAAAGACCAAACTCACGGGTCATGGCATCGGTGCTGTGCCGTTTGTCTGCATGGGCCATTTCATGTCCCATCACCCCGGCAAGCTGATCTTCACTTTCCAGGTACTTTAAAATACCGGTGTAGAAATAAATATAACCGCCTGGTGTGCAAAATGCATTCAATACTGAATCATCACGGATAATCCTGATGCGCCAGGGAAATTCATTTTTATACACGATCTGGCCTGAGTTGAGGATTTGATTGCGGATTTGATACAGGTAGGCATACTGAGTGGTATAGCTAGCGGAATCCAGCACTACCAGTGCGGAATCTTTTTCAAACTCAGCGGACACCTGAGCTCCAAAGGTCAGATCGTCCTGAATGGAGAAGATATTGATGTCGCCGTCTTTATCCCTGCAACTCACAACGGCGGTGAGCATTGCTCCAAAGCTGATTAAAAGAAGATTACGGAAGCTCATGTGTTTTTATATGCAAAAATAATACCGCAATAACCCCGACTAAAACGGATAACCGATGCCAAGGGTAAGCGCGGTGTGTTCGCGGATGAATCCCGGGCTTGCAGCCTGCCTGATCACCCAGCGGTTTTCCGGATTCTCGGAAGGGTCACGCAGCGGAATACCCCAGTCAAAACGAATCATGAAGAATGAAAAGTCAAAGCGCAAACCGAGGCCTGTGTTGAGTGCTACTTCCGACATGAACGTAGAGCCCTGAAACAAGCCGGGCAATAATTGGCCCTTATGCCTCAGGTTCCACACGTTACCGGCGTCAAGAAATAAAGCTCCTTCCAAAAAGTTGCGCAGTAGGGCAAAACGGTATTCTGCATTGGCTTGCAGCAACAACTCGCCCGAACGGTCAAACAATAAACCTCCACTGCTGTCCACAAAAGAACCCGGCCCTACCCTTCTGGGTCTCCAGGCGCGCAGGCTGTTGCTCCCTCCGGTAAAAAAGCGGCGGTCAAAAGGCAGAACGCTGTTGTTGCCATAGGGCAAGCCCAATCCTATTGCTGTACGGAACACCGCTGCATTGTTTTCGTCAAAATTCAGGTTATACCTAATGTCGAATTCGCTGCGCAAATACTGAAAATAACGCACGCCAAAGGCTTGATAACTGGTATCCGGACGGCGTTCGGAGTCCAAACTGCGTCGGATTAGCCGGTGCAGGTTGCCGCTGGTTTCCAGCAGGTTGGCCCTGATATACCAGTAATTTCCGCCGCCTGCCTCGTTCCGGTTGTTGAATACAAAGCCAAAGCGGGCAGCCGTGATGAGGTGGTCGGTGAATATCCTGCTCACCAGCAGCGAATCAACCGAGCCTAAACGCAACCTGAAGGAAGGCGAAAGCCGGTTTCTGTTATAGCTAACTTCCAGTGGCGTATAGTACCAGTTCAGGTGCTTCCTGGTTAACTGATAGGTTAAGCTGGCGGGCAGGGTACGCCTAATGAAATTTGGATTTTCTTCGTATTGATAGGACAAGCTGAAAATGGTGCGCACCTGACTAAAGTTTGTACGGGGCAGCAAATGCTCCAGCAATAAAGGTCGTGAGATGACCAGGCTGGCATTGCCTCCGGCCTGAAATCCATACAGAATGGTTCGTTGTCCATCTTCACTGCTGATGATGGCTTCCAGTGAACCCAGCAGGTTGGTGCTGAACTTCTCTCCGTTGCGGAAAATATTGCGGTTGGTGAAGCTGAAGTTACCGGCCAGCCCGTAGGAGCTTACGTTGTTTGCGTTTACGTTCGTTCCTGAACTACCCTGAGGCGAGTAAATACCTTGAGGCTCAATGGAATAAGACTGCCTAATTGCGGTTTTCATGCGTATAAGCACATCCATGGAGTCATATTCAGGTCCCATTACAGGAGGGCTGAACGTGATGTCTATCAGGCGAAACAAATCAGTAGCCGCAAGGTTAGCATAGGTAGCGTTGTGGCGCTCCTGCCGGTATAATTCGCCGGGCTTGAACCCCGAAATCCGGAGCAGCATGTCAGGGTTCAGGGGATAACCGTTCAGCACAAAGCCGTTTAGTCCACCCGTGCGGAAGAGGGTGTCCTGGGTTGAACTTTTACGATAGCTTTCTGAAGTTCCCAGTTCATACCATACTTTGCGGATAATACGCTTACGGGTGGTTCCTGCGGCAATAAATACCTTAATAGCGGCTCTGGCATCGGCCTGTACCGTATCCAGTTCAAAACGCAACATCTCCTTATTGAAGGTAAAATAGCCCTGATTGCGCACTGCTGCACTGACAGCGCCGCGCATGGCATCCAGCTCATCGAATACCAGAGGTTGTGCAACCCTCAATCCAGCTTCCTTAAGCGCCTCCGCAGCAATGGCCCTGATGCTGTCTTGTACGCAAACCACATCCACCGCCGATATATGGTAACGCTTCCCAGGCCGGACGCTATACGTAACAGTCGCCTTCTTCCTGCGCCCTTTCCAGCTCCATGCTACCCGGTTGTCAAA
>CANHRE010000100.1 GCA_947463095.1 Flavobacteriales bacterium
GCTCCTTGTTTTTTATGGTGCTTCGATTAAATGATTGTGAAAACTGGGAGCAGGATTGACTCCCTGCGGTCGTCGGACCTTTGGGGAGGGCTTTACAAAGGCAAAAAAGCAAGGCGCTGCGCTCCTTGTTTTTTATTGTACGTTTCACTGCTGAAGCAAGCTTCGCAGTTCATCGCACAATAAAAAAGCCGCAGGATCTGCGGCTTTTTTGTCTTTGTAGCGGGAGTAGGACTCGAACCTACGACCTTCGGGTTATGAGCCCGACGAGCTACCACTGCTCCATCCCGCGATTTATCTTATGCAAAAGTACCTAAAAAATTCCAGGTTTTCTTGCGGTCGTAGCCCGTAGGGGAATCGAACCCCTCTTTGCTCCGTGAAAGGGAGCCGTCCTAGCCGATAGACGAACGGGCCATCTAAATCGGGCTGCAAAGATAAAACTTTAGCAGAGATAAAAACAAGTTATTTCGGTGTTTCGTACTCTTTCCTTTCGGCGTCGCCCCACAACTCCTCCAATCCATAGAAACGGCGTTTCTCTTCACTAAACACATGCACCACCACCGATACATAATCCAGCAATACCCATTCGGCATGGGTGCCGCCCTCGCGGTGATAGGGCTTTTCGCCCGTAGTCTTCCGCACTTCCTCCTCCACGCTGTCGGCAATGGCCTCTACCTGCCTGTCGGAATTGCCGTGGCAAATCACAAAATAATCTGCCATCGGTGAACGCACCGAGCGTAAATCGAGCGTAACAATGTTCAGGCCCTTCTTTTCCTGCATGCCTTTAACCACTACCTGTGCCAGGATGTCGCTCTGATCAGCTTTCTTTGCCATAGTTCCGGGTGCAAATTAACACCTTACCCGCTGTTTGTATGTTCATTGGCGCCAACCTCATCCATATTACTGAGCTGGATTCTACCAATCGCTTTGCGATGGACCTGGTGCGCAACACCCTGCCTCCAGAGGGAACCACCATCACTACCGACTTTCAGACCGCCGGACGCGGCCAACAAGGCAAACACTGGCTAAGCCGCCGCGGTGAAAACATCAACTGCTCCATCATCCTGTATCCCGGCTTCCTCCGCGCCCAGGATCAGTTCCTGCTGAACATGGCCATAGCGCTGGCCGTATGCGCTGCAGCTTCCGAACTTTCCGGCGCTGCCTGTGCCCTAAAGTGGCCCAATGATGTAGTATATCAACACAAGAAAATAGCCGGCATTCTGATAGAGAATAGTTGGGTGGGCCATCGCTGGCAGGCCGCCATTGTTGGCATCGGGCTGAACCTGAACCAACAGGATTTCGAGGGTTTTCCGGCCAGTTCGCTGCGAAACATCGCCGGAGTAACGATGGACGCAGACTACAGCTGCCGCGTATTGTTCCGCCACCTCGAAGCCCGTTACCTCATGGTGCAGGGGCCTCGGAAAGACGTCATCCTGAGCGATTACAACGCACAGTTGGTGCATCATGGTTCAAAAGTGGATCTTGCACTTCAGGACGGCGGCAGCATGAGTGCAGACTTCCTGTGCGCAGAGCGCACGGGAGGCATCCGCATCAAAACCGAAGAAGGTGCGCTGCAAACCCTGTATCACCCCGAGGCTCGGATCATCCTGTAACCTTCCCAAGAAAAAAACGTTCCATCTAATACCCATGCACGACATTCTTGCCATAGACATTGGAAACACACGCAGCAAAGCCTGCCTGTTCAACAGCATGGGAGAATCAACCCGCTACTTCCAGGATCATTCCCTGAGCCGCGAGGAAGTACAATCTCTGATCAACGAACACCCCAAAGGCATCATTTCCGATGTGAGCGGATACCCATTCCCTTTCCAGAACATCGGGAACTACATTACCCTTGGCGGAAACACAGATACGCCGCTGCGCTGCACTTATGAGCATCCGGAGACGCTGGGGCCTGACCGGCTAGCCCTGGCCAACGGAGCCTGGTCGCTCTATCCTGGGCAGAGCAGCCTTGTGATCAGCATGGGCACCTGCATCACCTACGATCTGGTACTGGAAGACGGCAGCTATCCCGGAGGAGCCATCTCCCCCGGTTTGCAGATGCGTTACCGCAGCCTGCATCAGTTCACTGGAAAACTGCCACAGGTTAATCATAAGGATTTTCAGGGCTTCTTGGGAAAAAATACAGAAGAGGCCATCCTTGCCGGCATACAACGCGGCGTGGAAGGCGAGCTGGAAGGCTGGATCAAACATTGTCGCCACCGATACGAAGGGCTGAACATCCTTATCTGCGGCGGCGACGCCCAAACCTTCGGTGTTTCCCCACAAAAGCGGATATTTGCAGCACCGGAGTTATTGTTCCGGGGTTTATTCGCGATTTATCGCCATCATGGTATCTAACATCCGCTTCCTTTCGCTGGCCCTGCTTGTTGCCGGCCACGTGCTGAGCCCGCTTGTGGCGCAGAACACCACACAATCGCCCTATTCCAACTTTGGCATCGGGGAGCTGGGCGGAGGCGAATACAGCCAGATTACTGCCGTTGGCGGGCTAAGCCAAACTGCAGGCTCGCGATACCAGAACAGCGCTCTGAACCCCGCCACGCTGGGGGTCTTGCGCTACAGCAGCCTCGACTTCGGCTTCCACGGTTCCACCGGGAAAATCACTGCACAGGACAAGAGGCGCGACGTGAACACCGGCGGCTTCTCGTACCTGAACATGGCCTTCCCCACCCTGAACAAGAACATCCTGACTGGCACCTACAAGGATTCCACAGGGAAAACAAGGCCTAAGCTGCTGAAGCTGAATATGGGTACGGCCTTCGGACTGGCGCCTGTTTCAGCCGTTGGTTTCAACTATTCCCTCACAGACTCGACCATCCTGCGCCACGATGTGTACCACAACGGTGGCGGCGGACTGAACCGCTTTTACCTGGCCCATGCCATCCAAATTGCCAACCGGGTTTCTATAGGCTATCAGGCTGCTTATATCTTCGGGCAACTGCGTGACTTCAGCGTGTTTAACCTGAATGATTCCGGCTACTTCATGCGCTTTGAAGACCAGCGCAGCATCCAACTCAGCGGATGGCAGCACCGCCTCGGAGTGCACCTGAACTTCCGCACCGGACCCCTCAACCACCTGTTCGGCGCAAGTATGCTGTGGAACAGAAACACCACCGGCACCCAGTCGCGTTTGGTACGCACCTACAGCAGTGGCTTCGGCGGATTTCCTTCTTATAGAGACACCATCCTTTCCAACGTTTCCCAAAAGGGCAGTATCACCCTACCAAATGGATTTTCCGCAGGCTACAGCCTGGAACGACCCGGCAAGTGGCGCATTGGCGCAGAATACCGCGAAGAGCAGTGGAACAACTTCAACGCGTTTTATACCAGCAGTCGCTTTTCCACGCGCAGCACCTGGGGTGTAGGACTCAACATCAACCCGGAGGCAGCAGCCCGTAAGATCGGAGCCCGCAACCGCGTGCCGGTGGAATGGCGCATGGGTTTCCGCAACACGCAGACACAAAACCTGTTCAACACCGCCACGGGCACAGTACAAATTGAAGAACGTGCCTATACGATTGGCGTGGGCATTCCCGTATCGCGGCGCTATTTCGACAACAGCTTCGTGCGCTCACAACTGAACCTAACCCTGGAATACCAGGACCGGGGCGGAAAATCCGCCTCCAACAACGGACTGGCCCGGGAACAATACCTGCGCCTCATCCTAGGCGTAAGCCTGGGTGATGTGTGGTTCGACAGAAACAAATACAACTGATGCGCCCGAGCCGCCTGCTGCTTCTGCTTACCCTGGCCTCCTGCACCAAGTTCAGCAACAAAGAGCTGAGAAGTCGCGGACGCGATACCGTGCAGGCTAAGGAAGTAGCAGAACAGGTGGACATCAGCTATACCGATTCCGGGAAACTCAAAGCCAAGCTGCACACCCCGGTGATGGTGGGCATCAAACAGACCGCTGAGCCTTACGTGGAGATGCCGCGTGGCGTAAAAGGTGAGTTCTTCGACGACTCCGGCCGCATTGAGAGCTTCCTCAGCTCAGAGTATGCCATCAGCTATACCAAAACGAAAAAGGTGCTGCTGCGCAGAAATGTGGAGGTGATGAACATCAAAGGAGAGAAGCTGAACACCGAAGAACTACACTGGGACCAGCGCTCGGGTAAAATCTATACCGACAAGTTTGTGAAGATTACCACCGCCGACCAGATCATCATGGGCGACGGCATGACGGCCAACCAGACCTTCACCCGTTGGGTCATCAACAAGGTGCGCGGCACCATTAATTTGCAGCATGATTCAACAACAGATAGCCGTAATCCTGTGGATCGCCCTCACGGCAATCAGCGGCATTGAGAGCGCATACCGTTTTTCCGCGGAAGGCCCGGGTTCCCTGTGGGCATGGCTGCTGCTGGGCGCCTGCCTGTTCAGTCTGATGATGGTGCTCCGCAGCCGCAAAGCCCGCGCCCAGAAGTTTGGGGTGGGGAGGAAAAGTGGTAGGGGATAAGTGGTAAGTGGTAAGTGGTAAGTGCAGAGGCATGTTATCGTTCTGTCATGGTGAGCCGCGTCGAACCACGGTGCGCTGGTAATCTATATCACAGTGCCTACCTCTACCGGGCTGTGTAGCAGTTTGTCAGGGGAGCATGTCGAACTACGAACCTCTGCCCCCACGGTGGGTCGATAAACTCACCATGACATGCAGCAAGACACCGCCTGCCCCACCGAATTGCGTTAGCAATGAGTTGCTGGGGTGTTGGAGTGTATCGAAGGGAGGGACAACGTGACAAGCTCCTTACCGCTCCCCAAAACCCTTGCCGGCAAAAATTGCCGCTTCACATTTGGCAATCCTGGCTATACGTGTGGAGGCTTGTTTCGCTCCACCGAAATGCAGTATATAGGCCCGCTGCCGACCGGGGGTTAAGGCCTTGAATGCCTGTTCAAGTTCAGGCAATGCTGTAAACCGCGCTTCCAGCTCTTTCGGTATGGTCCGCTCTTCAATGGTTTTCTTCACCACTTGTTTCCCCGACAACTCCACCTGGATCGCCTCGGTGATGTATAGGGGCAGCATATCCACGACCGCCGCCAACTCGCGCATGTTGGTAAAACGCGCCTGCTTGCCCACCTGTGAATCCTGTCCGGCGAAAACCAAGATGCCGGCAGGGTCTTCCAGCAAAGCGCCCTTAAAAAAGGAGAGACAGCAATACTCTTTCATCGCCGCCAGCATTACAATATTCTTGCCCTGAAACAGATAACAGGGCATACCCCATTTGATTTGCTCTTCCAGGCCTGCCTGTAACAGCAGCGCCCGCAATGCCACCAGCTCCTCTCGCCAGCGATGCACCTTGCACAGCGGCGTCCCTCCCAGGGAGCAACGGCCACAACCCTCCTCCAGATAGCCATCCACATCATGGCCCCAGTTCTTCAGTGTTTTGGATTGCTTAGTCATTGAGGTGTAAGATATAAAAAAAAATAAAGCAACTACCTGATAACCAAGATTTTAGTAGGTGGGTAGCGGGGCGGTGATTCAGGTGGTAATGATTTCCAGGGTTATACTCAATAGGTTTCCCGCGCCGTGAAGGAACTGGCGGACCCGACTGGAACAAACGCGAAGACATCAAATCATCGCTCAAGGTAGGGCTCATCCTGCTGCTGGACGAACATGGCTATCCTCCGGTGCAACGCGACGAAGTGTATGTAGAAATCTTTGAGCAGGCCGAAAATTTTAAGAAGAACAGGTGATTGATTTCATGATTTACAAGGTTTTAAATCCAATGAATACCGGTCCCTTTCACGATTGTTTCCTCACAAATTCCCTGAAATTCTAGCTATCAAAGACAAAGTCGGTGTACACAACAGATAGTTCCAAATCCCCGATTATACTATGTTTTTGGGGAATATAGTCCCCAAATATGTATCATATTCAGGTATTTGAGCCTTCGAGTACCCGGGAAATTGACCCGTTCAACC
>CANHRE010000101.1 GCA_947463095.1 Flavobacteriales bacterium
ATTAAAGTCCTATAATTTTCATCTCTGTTCGCCTGTTCAGCGCCTTGCCCTCGGCGGTGTCGTTGCTGGCTATTGGGCGTGTATCGCCATAACCTCGCGTTTCGATGCGACCGGCGCTGATGCCTTGGGCAATGAGGTATGCCTTTACCGATTCAGCGCGGCCCTGTGATAATCGCAGATTGTATTCCGATTTACCGCTGTTATCGGTATGACCGCTGATTTCTATCCGCATGGTGGTTTGCTCTTTCAACATTTCAGCCACCTTATCCAATTCGGTTTTTGATTCAGCTTTCAATTCAGTTTTGTCAGAGTCGAAGAAGGTATTGCGCAGCACCATCACTTCACCCGTTTTGTACTTTTTCAACCGGGCCGTGATTTCATAGGGTTGATCAATACTTCCGGAGTCTGGCTGGAAGTTCTGGGAATAATACACATATCCATTGCTGCGAACAGATAACGCATAGTTACCGCCCAATTTAAGCGGAATGATGAAGTTCGAACACAGCGCTGCATAAACCACCTTACCCGAGTTCAGGTCTGTGATTTCTACCGAACCCTGAATTTTGCTTCCATTGGCATCATCCACCAGCGTTCCATTTACATAATTTGTTTTTACCGGCTTCAGTTTATTCGGTATCTGAAAGGAGTAGATGTCCAGGCCGCCAAAACCGTTGGGCCTGTCGGAAGCAAAATAACCCAGTTGACCCAGGCGATCTACGTAAAGACCCATTTCATCTTCCTGAGTATTAACGGGGCTTCCTAGGTTTACCGGTTTACTCCATTTGCCCAGTTCATCCAACCTGCTCATAAACAGGTCATGATTACCCAGGCCGGGATGTCCTGTAGATGCAAAATACAAGGTTATGCCGTCGTAGTGCAGGAAAGGCGCCTCTTCATCTTTTGAAGTGTTGATGTTGGCACCCAGATTGAGGGCAGGAGTCCATTCCGTTCCGGTCCAGGAACACATCCACAAATCTTTCCCTCCATAACCTCCGGGGCGGGCGCTGGAGAATATCAGCGTTCTTCCGTCGGCAGAAACTGCAGGACCTGACTCCCAGAAGGGCGTATTGATTTCGGGACCCAGGTTTTCGCGAGGCGACCAAACACCCGAGCTTAGCTCACTAACCACCAAATCACAGCTGCCAATGGTGCCTGGACCGCAATAGGTATGAAATACCTTGGAGCCATCTGCTGGAATGGAAACCGTTCCTTCGTTATCGGGCGTATTGATTGACCCCGACATGGGGCGGGCTTTTTTCCATGAAGTATCGCCTGATTTCTCCGCAGCATAAAAATCTTCCTGCATATCCACCCTTCGGGTAAACACAAAAAGTTGACCGTCAATGGTCATTCCGGGCCAATACTCATTTAAAGCCGAATTGATGGAGTTGCCCAGGTTATATATGCCGCTGATTTTGTTGTCTTTCATAATAAGTGCGGCAGCTTCAGCATTGGCCAGCATCATTTCTGCTTTGGCGCGCAACTTTCTGAAGTCGCCTTCAAACCAAAGGAACTTGCGCAGGTGCTTCGCAGCATCATCATATAGCGCTGTTCGGTACTCTAAATTTCCCAGGTAGTAATAAACCTGCCTGTACGTACTATCCAGTTTGATTACTTCCAGATAGGCTTGCACCGCTTCCGCATTGCGCTGCAACTCTTCCAGTGCCGCTGCCTTCAGTTCGTAGGCATCAAAATAGAACAGGTCGCCGCGAATGGCCTTGTTACAGAAGTCTATGGTTTTTTGAAATTCCCCTCGGGTGTATTGCACATATCCCTCATCAAACAGGGCCTTTGATTTTTTACTTTTGGTATCCCCGTCGTGTTGTGCTGCAAGTGTATTCAGGAACATCCCCAGGGTGCAAAAGCCCGCCAGCGCGAAGAATCGTTTTAGGTTGTTTAACTTCATGGTTGATTAATTCCAGTGGAAATTCCGGATTAGGTGATCCAGGTCTTTCCTGATGAATTGCAAAACAGGTGCCACGCTGTCTGGGTTGGTTTTGCTGTTGAAATACAGCGACCCCCTAAAAAAATGACGCGCGCTGTCGGTAAGGTAAAAATTGTAATTGGTGGCTGTGTTGCCGCGTATATCGTATAAAAAGCCTGTGGCGCTGCGATCCTGATTGGCGATAGGCACTTCCAGAATATCCTCGGCCTTAATGGTATGCTTGAAGGTAAACCTGCGGCTATCGGCGTGCAAAGAATCCAGCTGGATCAGGTTTTGTACGTGATGATAGGTAATGTGCAGTGTTGCATCAAAAGGTTCAAAGTTGAGGTTATACCAGCAGGGATTGGTGGTGTAATCCTCTTTTAAATCCATGGAGGCATACTTCGGTATTTCCAGGCTGTAGGCACAACCGCTATCCCAGTTTCGGTATGAATGTTCCGGGAAGTATATTCTTGGATAACCAAGAGGTTTGGGGGTTTCGGCTATTTCCCGACCGCAAGCGGCAACAAACAGCAGCAGGACAAGCCTTAAATTTCTGAAGCCCGGGTTCATATGATTGTAGCATGTTTGGCCCGGTATCATCTGTATTACCGAGGCCAACTGCCTGTAATGTGAATTTCCTTAACCCGAATTAGAAAGGCAGTTCATCCGCTCCTTGGTCAGCACCCTGGGGATCCTGACCGGGTTCGGATTTGGGGAAATCTGCATTGGTCAGCGCTTCGCCGCCGTATTCCTGACCGGAAGCACCCTGGCCGCCGCCAATCATTTGCATGGTTAACACCCTGATTTTAGTTCTTTGTTTTTCTTCACCGGTTTGAGCATCCTTGTATTTATCCGTTTTGATGCGACCCTCTACATACAATACGGCTCCTTTGCGAAGGTACTGACGGGCTACTTCAGCATTGCGGTCCCACAATTCCAGGTAATGCCATTCTGTATTTTCCTTTCTTTCTCCGGAAATTTTATCGGTATAAACTTCGCTGGTTGCGAGGGAAACGTTTGCTACAAGTTTGCCATTGGGAAGCTCACGGATTTCCGGGTCGCGGCCCAGTCTTCCAAGCAGTATAACTTTGTTGATCATGTCTCTGTTTCTATGTGTTGTTGTTCCAAGTAACGCACCATCAAACGGTGAAGTGCATATTCCTTCAACCGGTTGTGCGCACATTCAAATATACCTGACAGAGGGTTAATCTGTTCAGGTGTTGTGTAAATTTTCCAGAAACGGGCGTTGATGAGCTGATGGGTAAGTCGGTGAGTATATTCGGCTTCCAGAGCCATGGACTGTAGCGCTGAAGCTTGCAGAAACGGAATTCGTGGAACTGGTTCCGGATGGGTATTTTCTACCATAGGGAACTCGTGCAGGCCCTGCCATATGTCGCCGGATGGGCGCCTGATCAACCAGGTTCGGTTGCCGTAAACAAGATGGAAGTAATCAAAATAACGCAAGGTCGGTTTTGCTTTTTTTGCCTTTACTGGAAGCGATGCGGCCATACCCATCAACCGGCCTTGGCAATGGCTGGCTACAGGACATGAGGCGCAATCGGGTTTACCTGGCTTGCAAACCATTGCCCCAAGTTCCATCATAGCTTGATTAAATACAGCAGGTGCTGCGGCCGGAATTAACTGTTCCAGAAATTGCAGGAATAATTGCCGCGTGGTATTTTTCGTTATATCCTCGCTGCAGGCCAGCAGGCGTGCAGTTACCCTGGCTACATTGCCATCCAGCACCGGTATTACTTCTCCAAAAGCAAAGCTGGAAATTGCAGCTGCGGTATAGTCGCCAACCCCTTTCATTTGCTTCCAGGTTTTGCTGTTGTGAGGAAAAATGCCGTTCATTTTATACGCTATATAGCGGGCGGTTTGCAACATATTGCGTGCCCGGCTGTAATACCCCAGCCCCTGCCATAGCTTCAAAACTTCCTCCTCACTAGCCGATGCTAGATGCTGTATTGTTGGAAAGGCCTGAATGAATTTCAAATAATAGGGCAAGCCCTGGTCTACACGGGTTTGCTGCAGCAGTACTTCACTTAGCCATATTAAATACGGATCTGTGGTTGACCTCCACGGCAAATCTCTGGCACTCCCCTCATACCATCTGATGAGGCTTTTAACAAAATCATTCAACAACGCAAAAAAAACTTGTATAAACGGAAAAGTTATAATGAAATTTGGGGGAATTATTTTTTATGACAAAATCTGATTTAGTAAATGAAATCGCCATTAAAACCGGATTGGACAAAATAGTTGTTCAGGAAACCGTAGAGACATTTTTTAGGGTGGTAAAAAATTCGATGGCCGGAGGACAAAACATCTACATACGAGGTTTTGGCACTTTTCAGGTGAAAAAAAGAGCCGCGAAAAAGGCGCGGAACATTCAAAAAAACACCACCATTAACATCACGGAACATTTCGTTCCCAAATTCAAACCTTCTAAAGAATTCATTGACCGCGTAAAAAACGCACAACTGTATCCAGATATGGAGGAATAAGCCAACCTTTTCCCGCTTTCCCCCCTCTTACTTTCTGTGTTACCTTTGTGCTTCTGTGAACACCCGCATCCTGCTTATCAGTGCCATTGCCTTTGTGCTCTTGTTTTTAGGTCTGTTCCTGCCCGGATACAACAGCGAAGTAGGGCCTTCTCAAATTTCAGCTTCTAAAAAAGAAGTGGCTCCGCCGGCCATAGCTCCTTATCGTCCCGACGAGTATTTCCGTTATGTATTAGGCACCTTCCAGGGATCTTTTGCTAAAAATGCGGTTACTCTGGCCATGCGTAATAAAGTTACAGCTCTGGATTCGCTGGTGTTGGGCAGCACCTGGGCACGTGAAAACGAACTGCTGGGCCTCAGCGGCTTTTATCTTTACTGGAAAGCACGTCGCACCGGCACCCTGAATGATTATTACGAGGCATCCGTTGATTTCATACGTGCAGCATCCCTTTCCGCGGTAAAACACCAGGATCAGGCAGCTGCCACCGAGTGGAC
This sequence comes from Flavobacteriales bacterium, assembly GCA_947463095.1. Taxonomy (GTDB): domain Bacteria; phylum Bacteroidota; class Bacteroidia; order NS11-12g; family UBA955; genus REEB481. The sequence goes on from CANHRE010000101.1 coordinate 4,927, forward strand.
ATACAGTAAAATATGCCTTGACTCAGCCCTCAAGCTCAATCCCAAACACCTACCCTCCCGCAATGCTCTTGTGGCCTATTATACTGAGTTTGGCGGCGACCCTATGAAGGGAGTAGCCCTGTTGAGGGAAAACGAAAAAATTGACAGCAGCAACCTGGAAACCCAATACCTGTATCTCTCCCTGCTGAAAAAAGCCGGCGAACTTGATAAGGCCATCTTACGTTGCCAAAAAATTATATCTTTGCAGCCCCAAAATCCGGAGTTTCTTTATGAAATGAGCGGGCTCTACGGCATGAAAGGAGATTCCCTGAATGCCAAAGTGTACCTCGACCTAGCCATAAAGATGCAACGCTCCGGCTTCGGTAACCCATAATAATCAGATCATGCCAAGCGGTAAAAAAAGAAAGCGTCATAAGATCGCAACCCACAAAAGGAAAAAAAGACTTCGCAAGAATCGTCACAAGAAGAAGTAATTCTTCTAACTTCCTCACATGACGAACGAACTCATCGTTTCGAAACATGGGGGTGGGGTGGATATTGCCTTGTTGTGCGATAAGAAATTAACGGAATTTCATCGCGAAGGATCCTCCAGCAGTTTTCATGTTGGTGATTTTTACTTAGGCAGGATCAAAAAAATATCTCCATCCCTGAACGCTGCCTTCGTTGATATTGGCAGCGAGAAGGATGCTTTTTTGCACTATTACGATTTAGGACCGAATGTGCGGTCGGTGAAAAAACTCACCAAACTGGTGCTGGAAGGTAAAACCAGTGCCGCCGACCTGGACCGCTTCGAAATGGAAGAGCAAACCGTGAAAACGGGTAAAATCTCCCAGGTCTTTAAAAAAGGTGATGTGGTGCTGGTTCAGGTGCTCAAAGAGCCCATCAGCA
>CANHRE010000102.1 GCA_947463095.1 Flavobacteriales bacterium
AGAAGCACTTCTGGGATGGCACCATCAATGGTAAACCCGCACCGAAAGGCGTGTATATATACCTGATAAGGGGCAAAAGCATCTGCACGCAGGTGAAACTGTTCAAGGGCGTGTTTCATCTGCTGTGACCCCAGTTCAGGTTTACCGCTTAATCAACGGCAGCACCTGCACGGTTTCTGCTTCAAAAACCTGCACAAAATAGCTGCCCGGGGCCAGCGCGCTGATGTCGCAGGTCCAGAGGCCGCTAGTCTGTTGCACCCACGCAGGGTTCAGCGCTTTGCCGTCGGCGCTCCACAGGCTGAAGCGCAAGGTGCCTGCCGGTGTTCCAGTATAGCTCAGGTTCAGGATTCCATTTGTGGGGTTAGGATAGAGTTGTATGTTGCCCTTTGTCAACTTGTTCACATTGCTGGGCGCTGCATCCGGCCCTTGCTGGAAGCCCTGGTTCACCAGCAGGCTGCTGCTGCTGAAAGAACCGGTGACGGATTCTCCGATGGTCCAGTCGGCCTGAAGGCTGCTGCTGCTGAAACTGTTGCCTCCGGAGGCGATGACGGAACGGCTCAGGGTCTGTGCCTGTATGTGGCCGAAGCCCATGCATATCAGCAAAAACAGACCGCGTGAAATAGGTTTCATATAGAAGGGTTTATATGGGTAGAATATTTATAGCCTGCAAGGCTCTAATACAATGCTAATGAATAGAAACCATAAAATCAATAACTGCTGTCCAAAACGTTTTTGACCGGATGGATAGTGAGATGATTATCAAGGGGTTAGCTGACTGTTTTTGCCATTTTGCCCCCCACCTCACCCCCACAGACATTGAATTAACCATATTCTATTCTCTTACTTTTTCCTTGATGAAAAAGTAATCAAAAAATCAAGGCTGCAAATGATGAAAGGCGCACACTTGCAACCAGCCGAATGCCTGCGGTGATCTCCTCGTTCCTCCCCCACCCCCACGGTGTCTTGCTGCGCAATCCAGTGGGGGCAAGCAGTTGCTAACGCAACTCGGTGGGGGCAAGCAGATGAATGTAAATTCAGGTTTGCCATCATTTGAGGCCGATCCTTTTGCGGCGTAGCTTAGTTGTGCTTGATGGAATGGATAAAAATCTATGTCATGGTGTCCCTCGGCTCCGCTCCCCCACAGTGTCTTGCTGCGCGTCATAGTGAGTTGCCTGCCCCGCCCGAACGCAGCGAGCGGCGGCGAACTACAGTGGGGGCAAGCAGTTGCTACGCTACTTGGTGGGGGCAAGCGGACGAATGTAAATTCAGGTTTGCCATCATTTGAGGCCGGTCATTTTGCTGGAATGGATAATAAAATCTTGGAGTAATAGACAAAATGGCGGTTGAATTTAATTTTGGTCGGATGTGAAAAGCAATAATTAGTGTTTACAAGCGCCCGGCAATGAGCGCATCTACCACGGCCGGATCAAGCAGGGTGCTGGTGTCGCCGAGGTTATCGGTTTCGCCTTCGGCAATTTTCCTTAAAATTCGTCGCATGATTTTCCCACTGCGGGTTTTTGGCAATCCACTAACCAATTGAATCTTGTCGGGTCTGGCAATCTTGCCAATGGCGCTGTTGATGCATTCAATAATTCCGGATTTTATATCCTCTTCGTTTTCTATTATTCCCCGTGTGATTACATAGGCGTAGATACCCTGTCCTTTAATCGGATGGGGGAAGCCTACTACGGCGCTCTCGGCCACGGAAGGGTGCTGGTTGATGGCGTTTTCTATTTCGGCCGTGCCCAGTCGGTGGCCACTCACATTGATTACATCATCCACGCGGCCGATGATCCGGTACATGCCGTCGGCATCGCGCTTGGCACCATCTCCCGTGAAGTAATAGCCCGGGAAGGCCGAGAAATAGGTCTGCCGGCAGCGCTCGTGATCGCCGTAGGTGCTGCGGATGATGGATGGCCAGGGGGCCTTCATGCATAACAAACCTTCAGCCTCTGGCTCGGTGAGTTCAGTCCCTTCCGGTGAAAGCAAAACCGGCTGCACCCCGGGCAGGGGAAGACCGGCATGGGCAGGCTTCATCGGACTTAATCCGCCGAGGCCGCTCAGCAGGATGCCGCCCGTTTCGGTCTGCCACCAGGTGTCCACCACCGGACAGCGCCCTTTTCCCACATGGGTATGGTACCAGTGCCATGCTTCCTCGTTGATGGGCTCGCCCACAGTGCCCAGCAGCTTCAGGCTGTGCAGGTTGTAGGAAAGCACGTGCTCGTCGCCGAAGGTCATGAGCGAGCGGATGGCCGTGGGCGCGGTGTAGAACTGGTTCACGCGGTATTTGTCAATAATCTGCCAGAAGCGCCCCGGGTCGGGATGGGTAGGGATGCCTTCGAACATCACCGAGGTGGCCCCGTTCAGCAGCGGGCCATAAACGATGTAGCTGTGGCCGGTAATCCAGCCAATATCGGCGGTACAGAAAAATACGTCGCCGTCTTCGTATTGAAATACATTTTGGAAGGTATAACCAGCATACACCATATAACCGCCACAGGTATGCACCACGCCTTTAGGTTTGCCGGTGCTGCCGCTGGTATAGAGGATAAACAGCAGATCTTCGCTGTCCATGGCTTCCGCAGGACAATCATCGCCTACGGTGTTCAAGGCTTCATCCAGCAGGATGTCGCGTCCGGCCTTCATGGCCACGGGCCAGTACGTGCGGCGGCTCATGATGACATATTGCACGGTGCTGCAGTGTTCCAGGGCTTCATCTACTACTGCCTTCACCGGAATTTCCTTGTTTCCCCGGCAGAGTCCGTCGCTGCACAACACCGCCTTTGCGCCGGCATCGTTGATGCGGTCGGCCAGGCTCTGGGCACTGAAGCCGGCGAACACCACACTGTGGATGGCCCCGATGCGGGCGCAGGCCAGCACCGCCACTGCCAAATCGGGAATCATGGGCATATAGATACACACCCTGTCGCCCTTGCCAACGCCTTGCTGCTTCAGTACATTGGCGTAGCGACATACACGGCGGTGCAGTTCGCGGTAGCTGATAAACTCAGGCTGGTCGCCCGGCTCGTTCGGTTCCCAGATCAGGGCCGTCTGATCGCCGCGGGTTTCCAAGTGGCGGTCCAGGCAGTTTTCCGTAATGTTCAGGCTGCCGCCGGTAAACCAGCGCACATCAGGCTCCCGGAAATTCCATTCCAGCACCTGATGCCAGGGTTTCTTCCATAGATAAGATGCCGCCACATCGCCCCAGAAGGCTTCCGGCTCGGCAACGCTGCGGCGGTATTGCGCCTGATATTCCTCAAAACTGCGGATGCGATACATGGTCCTGATTTTTGCGGTGAAATTAAGAATAAGCCCCGTGCAATGTTTTCTTTTGAATTGATTTGCAGCAGAGTCAAGTCACAGCGCGAAGAAAAGTCCGTAAATTGCCTGTGGAAATTTAAAAAGGATGAAATTTCAAATTTTTCTCGCCCTTGGTGCATCCCTGTTGCTACCCTCTTGCAAGCACGAATTGCCTGAAGTCATTGACGACAGCGGGCCTTGCCTGCCCGGGGTGGTGTACTTCAAGAACGATGTGCTGCCCATCCTGCAAAGCAACTGCGCCATGAGCGGTTGCCATGATGCCGGTTCGGCCCGCGAAGGCATTCGGCTTACCGACTACGCCAACGTGATGCGTGCAGGCGTGGAAGCAGGGAAAAGCGGTAATTCAGATTTATATGAGGTGCTGGTGGATAATGACCCCAAGGACATCATGCCGCCGCCACCCGCCAAACTCACGGCCGACCAAATCAAGACCATCAAGAACTGGATAGATCAGGGTGCGAAGAATAATGCCTGCACCAGTTGTGATTCTAGCGGTACGGTAAGCTTCTCTGCTAAAATCTGGCCACTCATCAATTCCGGCTGTACAGGCTGTCATGGCTATGGCAGAAATACCCAACTTACTGCCTATAATGATGTAAAGGTTCAGGTGGACAACGGGAAACTTTCAGGCGCGCTGAATCATAAATCAGGCTTCCTGCCCATGCCACAGGGCGGCGCTAAATGGACCGATTGCCAGCTGAACATGCTGGATCGCTGGATTGCCGACGGAGCGCCGAATAACTGAAGCATACATGAAACAGAACTTTCGCCTTTGCATGTTCAGCCTGGGATTGCTGTTGTTTTTTGCAGCCCTTCCTTCCTGTTATTACGATAATGAAGAACTGCTATACGGGAAAGGTGCACCCTGCGATACCACCCAGGCCCGATACAGCCAGAAGGTGGCTGCCATCCTGCAAAGCAATTGCACAGGATGTCATAAACAAGGGAATGCCAGTGGTTCGATACAATTGGATGACTATGCTTCTGTGAAAGCGTGTGAAAGCGGCGGCAGATTCCTTGGCGCGGTGCGTCAATCGCAGGGATATGTAGCCATGCCTCCTTCCGGAAAATTGTCCAATTGCGATATGATGATCCTGGAGAAATGGGTGCGCGAGGGGGCGCAGAATAATTGAAATTTCAATGTTTGGGGCTGCTTCTGTTGCTTGGCGCGGGAAACTTGTCTGCGCAGGACGACGGCTTTGCCTGGCATGAACACGACGGATATAAAACCCGGGTAGCTACGCGTTTGGTGAATACCCATTCCACCGAACAACTGGGCAAAGGTGAGCTTGATTTTCGCATCTTGCACCGTTTTGGCTCATTCGACGGAGGCTGGAACACCTTGTTCGGGCTGGATCAGGCGCAGATGCGCATTGCGTTCGACTACGGCATTTTGCCCTGGCTCAGCGCCGGTGTGGGCCGAAGTTCCTTCCAGAAGGAATACGACGGATTTCTGAAGATGCGCCTGCTGAAACAACGCAACGGAACAGGAGCCCCGATTACCGTTAGTTATGCCGCCGGCTTGGTGTTGAATACGCTGAAATGGCAGCAACCGGCAAGAGAGAATTTCTTCTCCTCGCGGCTGTTTTATACCCATCAACTGCTGATCAGCCGTTATTTCGGGCGGGTGCTGATGCTGCAGGCAAGTCCCGGATTGGTGCATCAGAATTTGGCCGCCGCCGCCGGAGACGCCAACGACATCCTGAGTATCGGCATGGGCGGACGTGTGGTATTGAGTCCAAAATTCACCGTGGTGGCAGATTATCAGTACATACCCGCAGGACAAACCGCCGCCGTGATGCATAAACCCTTGACGATTGGACTGGACATCAATACCGGAGGACATGTATTTCAACTGCATTGCTCCAATTCCGCCGGTATGAATGAAAAGGCCTTTATCACCCAGACCGGAAGCCCCTTCGGTGCCGGTTCCCTGCGCTTCGGCTTCAACCTGTCGCGGGTGTTTTGAAGCAGGCATGGTGCGATTTTGCCATTGAGGCTCATACAAAATTGGTGTGCTGATTACCTACTGACTTACCATGTTGCGGGTCTGAACATATGTTTGATTCATTGATTGTTCAAAGGCAGACCCTTAAACAAATGGACCTTGCCAGGAGTATATATGAAATTAGGTTGTAATTTAGTTAGTTCCTTGACCTTCAGGAATTTAATAGGATTATTTGATGCTTTTTTAGAAAATGGCGTCCGGTAAATAATTGCAGCAACCGTGTTTTCCGCAATTTTTGTTTGGAATTTAAGATTGAATAAGATAACTTGCTTTTGCTAATATACATATCATGAACATGCAATTTAATTCTTCGTTAAAGCGGCGATCATTGTTGAAAAGCTGCTTTCTTGGTCTGGTTCTTGCGGGG
>CANHRE010000103.1 GCA_947463095.1 Flavobacteriales bacterium
ACATGTTGATGAGTAATATTCAGTTTCGGGACACGTTCTTCGATATCCTCAAAGGTTCACTGGACGCTCAATATTCAAAAATTATATGTAAAGGTAATTGGAAATTGACGGCCATAGAAATTTTAAATGGTATTGAAAAATTATCTGGTTTTCCTGCACAAATTAATGAGGCAGAAACGGACAGCGCCCGTCGTGTTTTGTATGGTTCCTTCCTGAGTTCCCTCGTCACAACACTGCGTGTAGCAGGTGACTTAGTTTCGGACGAGGAAGGTGAAAAAATCTGGCAGAAAGCGATGGATCATCTGGACCATGCGGTGAATATGTACCAATCCATATTGGCCAAGGATTATCACAAGGTATTGGTGCAGCTGACCTCGTTAATGGATGAGGTATATCTTGAACAAAAAACGTTCAAGGTGTTAACCTTTGCCGCAAACCTGGCTGAAGTAAAAAGCCGGGAGGATGTGGAATTGGCGCTGCAGGCATTTGCCCAGCCCGTTGGGTCTTTCCGAACCAAGAGGCTTGAAGAAAAGCCCAGAGGGTATTTCATGTTGAACGCCTATTTGGGATATTCATACGGCCGGGAGTGGCTGATACCTTCAAATGGACTGCCAGAGAAAAAAATGGGCTCATTTCATGGGCTGAGTCTTCCGGTAGGCTTGGAATTTGGGGCCAGTACCGGCAAGAAAGTGATTTCTAGTGTAGGCTTATTTCTGAGTCCTATAGATTTAGGCACCATGGCCTCCTATCGCATCGGACAGAATTCATGGGGTTCACTGAAGGTAAACAACCGCGACGAGATTAGTTTCAGGAATATTTTCTCGCCTTCGGCCATGCTGACCTTTGGAATCAGCAGAAATAAACCAATTACACTGGCAATAGGCTACCAGTATGCACCTGAACAAAGGACCTTGGTAAATTCAACGCTGAATACCAATTCAGATATTGCCGTGCATCGTGTTTTTGCCAGCCTTGCGTTTGATTTGTCCTTGTTCAGATTCTGAGCAATTATGCTAAAAAGAGCACAGCAGCATTGCTGTGCTCTTTTTAATGATTGGTGATCTTCTCAGCGGAACAGATTCCTGGCTCGGTTTCTTGCTATTGCGAGGTTTAGCCTATTGCTTCCGAACAGGGCCTCGAAAAGTGCGCTCAGCCAGGGTATCTGATTTTTACAGGAAGTCTTGGCCTCCCGCGGAACTACAAAATCAATTTCCCTACCTTGCTTGTTTTACATCATACCTTTCAAACCGAATAAATCGCTTCCACCCAGCTTCACACCTTCGCCTTAAAGTCCAATCCAGATGCCTTCGCAACACTTCGACTACCTCTTTATCGGCATGGGTGCAGCCAATTCGCTGTTGCTGCTGCAGATGCATGAGCGTGGATTGCTGACGGACAAATGCATCGGTATTCTGGATCCGGACCCTAAGCGCAGCAACGACCGCACCTTCTGCTTCTGGGCCACAGATGAAGAAATAGACCGCTACAGGCTTGCCGCGCTTGTATCGAAGACCTGGAACCAATGCCAGGCAGGGAACGCGCAGGCACAATCCATCGCGCCCTATCGCTACCACCACGTTTCAGGAATAGACCTGTACAATCATACCCGGGCCTTGCTGGTTCGCTATGCTCATGAATGGATTGCCGAGCCTTTCAATGGTTTGGAACAAATGCCCATTCACACGGAAACACAGGTGCTTCACGCCGAAAAGGTATTCGACAGCCGACCGCCGAAGTACAGGGAAATGGGCCGCAACGAGGCCTTCCTGCATCAGAGTTTCTTGGGCTGGAACATCACCTGCAGCGCGGATGTATTTGACCCCGACCGCTTTGTGATGATGGATTTTTCCATAGCCCAGCAGAATGCGACACAATTTATGTACGTGTTGCCTTTTGACCGTCGAACGGCTTTGGTGGAATGCACCCGCTTTGGCACTGAACCCATCCCGGAAGCCGACGCTGAGTTGCTGCTGCGTCAATACATCGCTGCGCATTTTGGCACGTTCCACATCAATGAGGTGGAACAAGGCGATATTCCCATGTGCAGTGCTGCACTGGAAGCGGTGCATGAATCAGCAACATGGGTTGCCACAGGCGCAAGGGCAGGGAACCTGAAGCCCAGTACCGGATACTCCTTCATGAACAGTTGCCGCCATGCTGCCGCGCTGGCTGATGGAATGCCGCCGGCGGCGAAAGTTGGCCGCTTTGCATTCTACGACCGTTTGCTGCTGAAGTTGCTCGAACGGCAACCGGAGCAGGGTAAACGCATCTTCGAACAGCTGTTCAGCAGGGTCCCCATCCTAAAAGTGCTGCATTTTTTAAGGGAAGATATCAGACCTGCGCAGGAACTCGGTATCCTGGCGAACCTGCCCAAGCGTTTGTTCATAGGGGCCGCCCTGCGCGATGCCTTCTCGCATATTTCATTCCTGAATACCCTTCCCTGGCTGCTTGCCATTATGCTCTTTTTATTGCAGTGGCAAGGCTTCAGTGAAATTGGCCTTGGCGTGTTGCTTTCCGGACTCGTTTTGGTTGGTTTACCCCATGGCGCTATAGACCATCTGCTTGAAACCGGACTGCTAAACACCCCGGTCAGGCTGGCATTTATTGCCAAATATCTTTTAGCCTCAGCACTTATGGGGGCACTATGGTTCCTAAGCCCCATGGCAGGCCTGATGGTATTTCTCCTGTACTCAGCCTGGCATTTCGGCGAAACGGAATTCAGGCAGCAGGGAAGAAGCCCCGGCATATTGAGTGTGGTATGGGGTGCTGCAATGCTGGGAATGATCCTGTGTTCACACATCCCGGAGTTGAATTCGGTGCTCCGTGAATTGGGTATCGGTGCCGTGGATCCTTCATGGCAGTTCCTTACCTGGGTCTTTATGGCGGCTTATGTGGCTACAGGATGGCGCAAGGGACTGATGGGCTTATACCTCATTCCCGCCCTGGCCCTGCCATTGCTCCATGCTTTTGGGTTGTATTTCATTGCCGACCACAGCGCAAAAAGCTCCGCACACCTGCTCAGGGGGTTCAATGCTGCTCCGGGTAAGCTGTTGTTAAAGGCGCTGCCTTTTACCGCAGGGGCACTGATTCTATGCCTCTTCTTCTATCAAAGTACACTCTGGAACACTGCGGGTGCAACAGGGCTGTTTTTTATCTTCTTATCCTGTTTGAGCTTCCCTCATGTGGTGGCCATGAATGGTTTTTACCGCAGAAATAGCTGAGGCCTGAGCAATAGGCGGGTATTCGAACCCTGAAAGGCCCAATAACCTCCCTGAATTCAGGGTCGTTTCTCACATTTTACAAAAAAATGGCATTGGAAATTCCCTTCCGGTCTTATTTGTAAAGAACTTTCGTTGAATCCTTATTGTAATTTATGAATGTCTATTTTAGTCATATGAATAGAGAAAATACTTATTGAATTCGATGATAACCAGTAGGAGGAAAATAAGGTTTTGGATGGTTTAAAACCTTTATTCATACTGCGCACCCAGGCTATACATGTTTTGACTTTGTGAATGGATACGGGCATTCCATGTAACTACTTGCTTTTCTGAAATTAATTTTTTTAATTTTGTCTTAACTAAATGAAATAGCTATGAAAAAAACCATTCGTTTACTAATGGTCCCTCTTGCTTTGGGACTTCCATTCCTATTCAGCAATTGCTGTAAACCGGAAATTTCGGGTAATGTGCCAAACACCCTTCGCCCACAGGAAACAGGCAACTGGTGTTGGGCGGCCACCACGCAGATGCTGGCGCAGCATGTGGGTATTACCGTAACACAGTGCTCTTTATCTAACCAGGCATTGGGCCGTACCGATTGCTGTGATCCGCAAACAGCTGGCACCCCTTGTCCGAAGCGGAATGAATGCAATCAACCGGGCTGGCCTATGCTGGACTTCGCCGGTGTGAAATTTTCAGAAAAAGGCACGGCTCTTACCTGGGATGAGTTAAAGAATCAGATTTACTGCAGCAAGAAGCCCATGGGTTATGCTTACGGAACGCCCGGTGTAGTTGGCCATGTACTGGTAGTTAAAGGATATATAACCCTTGCCGGAACCAATTATCTGGTGCTGAATGATCCCTGGGCTCCTTGCAGTGGTGAGGAACGCATCATAACTTACAATGAATATGCAGACCCTGCCGGCTCATCTACACATTGGACCACGTTTTATAACATCGAAAAGAAAACCCCCTAAAAGCTAAAATCATGAAAACCCTGAATAAAATCCTGATGATAGGCATTGCGTTGTTTGCATCAAACTGCACACAACCCGGAAGTACAACTTCCGCAACTGAACAAAAAATGGAGCGACCCAAAACATTCAATACGGTTGCCGATGCCGCCAAGGCAGCCAAGGCAGATATGCTCGCCGCCATGGAACAGAAGGTGAACTTTGGCGTGGACAAGGAAGCGCTGCGCGGCGCTGAACCGGGTGCGGAAATAAGCATGATGACCTTGGACCCTGCGATGCTCATGAAAGCAGATACCGGTATGCACCTGAACAAGCTGGCCATGGATGCCGGCAAGATGCTTGTGCCGTTTGTAAACATTGACAATGTTGCGGCAGTAGCCTTCCTGAGCAGCAGCGACAATCAGTTTAACATCACCGGACTGGGAGACAAGTTCCTCACCGATGAATTGAAAACGGTGTACCTCATGAATCAAAAAATGCAAGGCAGGATCAGCATCGTACAGGTCCAAAACCTAAATGCTACGCTGTACCTGATCGGCAATCCGAAAGGCTCCGAGAACAACCCACATGGAGGCTATGTGCTCAGCTCTTACAATGGGCACAACTTGCGTGAACCCTTGAATGAGCGTGAGTTTATGGCTGTGCTGGCCAAAGATGCACGGATGTTCATCGAACAGTATGGAGCGCAGTTGAAAAAGGACAAGCTGGTGCGCTAAGGGGCTTCGGCGAATCTTGTACCTGAAATTGCATGAGAAAGGCGCATCCTTGGATGCGCCTTTCTTTTTGTCTGCGGCACAGATGCTTTAAACTGATTTCGGCGTGCACACTTATTTTTTGGTTACTTTTGTAGAACAATTCTAAATAGTCATGGAGAAGCAAATGCACGAAGTGATCACGATATACGCCGAGGCCACGCCTAATCCGGCCAGCATGAAGTTTGTATGCAACAAGATGTTGCTGCCCAACGATAGTGCTGATTTTCGCAGTGTGGACACTACGGAAGATTCGCCCTTGGCCAAAGCGTTGTTCGAGCTGCCATTTGTGAACGGGGTGTTCATTATGAACAATTTTGTGAGCATTACCAAGAATGATACTTACGAGTGGTTCGATTTGGTGCCGGACGTGCGCAACTTTTTGCAGGAATGGATTGAAGCCGGTAAGGAAATTGTCCACCCGGTGAAACAGCTCAGCCCCGAGCAGGAAACAGAAATTGAACGCAAAATCCGCCAGTTGCTGGAGGATCACGTGCGCCCTGCAGTAGAGATGGATGGCGGTGCCATAGATTTCAAAAGCTTCGAGGAAGG
>CANHRE010000104.1 GCA_947463095.1 Flavobacteriales bacterium
CTCACCATGACAAGAGTTCCATGGTTCGACGTGGCTCACCATGACAGATTCTTTGCTCACCATGACAGATTCTTTGCTCACCATGACAAGAGTTCCATGGTTCGACGTGGCTCACCATGACAGATTCTTTGCTCACCATGACAAGAGTTCCATGGTTCGACGTGGCTCACCATGACAGATTCTTTGCTCACCATGACAGATTCTTTGCTCACCATGACAGGTGTTCCTGACGTGCAAGCCGCACAAGCCACTGCCTCAAGGCTGCCCGAACTCCAGCCGCAGCCCCAGGTTGGCATGGCTGAGCGGTAACCGGAAGCGCGGAAAACGGATGTCCCGGTCATTGCCGGCACTGCCAGCCGCAAGGTCAATAGGTCCTGCATCCACCGAACCGAGCCAGTGGAATTCTGTGGCCAACCGCAATGCGGTATTGCCCCTGCTGAACAGACGTAATCCGGCACCGGCGGCCAGACCCAGCCTTGTAAATCTGCCTGTGTTCCGGTTGCCCGAACCGGCTACAGGTGCTGAAAACTGCACCCGATGAATGCCCAGTCCTAATTTATATTGCAGCAGTCCCCGACCCAGCGTGTGGCGCAGGTAGGGCGCTGCATACACCTGGCTCAGCTTCAGCACCATCAGTTGCGGCAAGGCACTGCTGTCCATATTGCCCTGGGCGGACTGGTTGTTGGAGGTACCGAAGGCGATTCCTGGCGTGAGTTTGTCGCTGAGTCTGGCGCCCACATCGAACTGTACCCAGCCACTGCCTGTGGTGCGCGGATAGGGCGTGGTTCGTCCTGCACCGAAATTATACCCCGGACGTGTAAAGCCGGCACGGCGCAACTGGTCTTCCATCATGCCTCCGCTGCCTGAAATGGGAAAGCCCATGCTCACCTGGAAGAAGGCAATGCGCGAGAAGAACGCAGGCAGCGTGTCGGCAGGAGCTTCCGCAGCCCGGTCGGCATCGTTCCACTGGGCCTGCAGCGAACCCATGGCGAGGCACTGCACCGCAAGGCAGAACCATAAACAGCGGTAAGGCATATCAGCGAAGGTAAATGATCGTGGCGCCATCGCCACCCAGGTCGGCGTGTTCCGACTTATACTCTTTGATAAACGGGAGTGATTTCATGTGTTCGCGCAGCAGCTTGCGCAGGATGCCGTCGCCGCGTCCGTGGATCAGGCGCAGCTGCATTTGTCCGAGGGCATAGGCTTCGTCGAGCCACTTGGCGAATTGAGCAAGGGCTTCGTCGCCCCTGGCGCCACGAAGGTCGAGTTCAGCAGCGAAGTTGCTGTGTCGGGACACCCAGTCCATACCCAGCCCGGATTTGCGGGTGGCCTGCGGCTGCTGAACCGGCTCAGCTTCGCTGAGCTGCGCCAGGGGCACCCAGGTTTTCACCAGCCCGAAGGCTATGTAGGCTTTGTCTTTCTTCACCTCGATTAACTCGCCGCGGGCATCGGTACCGGCCATCAGCACCTTCATGCCTGGCAGCAGGTTCTCCGCCTTCAAAGGCTTTGACGCTACAACCGTCCGCTGCACGGGTTTCTTCGGCTGCACCTCCTGGCGAAGCTGCTCCAGATCCTTGCGGGCCTTCACCGTCTGCTCCTTGTCGGCGCGGGTTTCCTTGATGAGCCGTATGGTTTGTTCTATCTGTCGGTTGGTATGCTCCAGCAAATCGGCAGCCTCCTTGCGGGCAGCGTCCATGATGGCCTGCCGCTTCGCCTCCAGCTTATCTTTCAGCTGTCCGTATTCCCTGCTGAACTTATCGGCCAGGGCCTCCTTCTCACCAAGGCTCACCGTCTGTTTCTGAAAGCGCAGGCGCTCTTGCTCCAACTGCAACAGCAGTTCTTCAAAATTGCCCATCGTGCCCGCGCCCAACTCCCGGCTGCGCTGCAAAACGGATTCGGGCATGCCGGTTTTCCGCGCCAGCTCTAACGCAAAGGAGCTGCCGGGCTTGCCCGGGATGAGGCGGTAGAGCGGCTTCAGCTCCTGCACGTCGTAGGCCATGGCCGCGTTTTGCACGCCGGTATGTCGCTCGGCAAAGGTTTTCAGGTTCCCGAAGTGGGTGGTGATCACCGCCATAGAACCGGCTTCCAACAGTTGCTCGAGGACCGCTTCTGCCAAAAAGCCTCCTATCTGGGGATCGGTGCCCGTACCCAGCTCGTCAATGGCCAGCAGGGTATATTGATCGGCTTCGCGCAGGAAGCGATTCATCGCCGCAAGATGCGCGCTGTAGGTACTCAGGTCGTTGTCAATGCTCTGGTCGTCGCCCAGGTTCAGCAGCAGCTTGCGGAATACCGGGAAGCGACTGGAGGTATCTGCCGGAACAGGCAGCCCGCACTGGGCCATGTACTGCAGCAGCATGATGGTTTTAAGGGCGATGGATTTCCCGCCGGCATTGGGTCCGGAAATAATCAGCATGCGACTGCCTTCATCCAGCAGCACATCCACAGGAACCACCTGCTCCAGGGGCTTGGCGGTGCGCAGCATCAGCAGCGGATGCCTGGCCTCGGCCAGCTTGAGTATGCTGTGTTCAGAAAATACCGGTATGCCGGCGTGCAACTTCGCCGCGAGGGCTTCATGGGCCGACAACAGATCCAGTCGGGCGTGCAACCCGGCTATTTCTTCTACGCCAGGCAGGAAGGGGCGTATTTTATCGGCGGTTTCGCGCAGGATGCGTTCCTTTTCGCGGCGGCGGTCCAGGTATAACTGCTTCAGGCGGTTGTTGGCTTCGAAGGCGGCAGATGGCTCTACATAGAGAATACGCCCCCGCGCCGACACATCGTGTACCAGGCCATCCACCCGTTTCTTGTGCTCGGCCAGCAGGGGGATGACCAGGCGCTCCTCGCGCACGGTGATTTCCGTGTCGGCGGTGAGTCCTTCGTTCTTGGCCCATTGGAAGATGCCCAGGGTGATGCGGCGCACTTCCTGCTCCAGGTCGCTCACCTGACGGCCCAACTTGCCATAGAGGGCGCTCGCATTTTCGCGCAGCACGCCATGCGGATAGAGGACAGCCTGTATATGGGCCAATGGCTCTTTCACCGGCATCAGTGCGCTGAACTCCTCATGCAGCAGGGGGTAGTGAATTTTGTTCTTCTCCAGAAAGACACGCAGCTTGTCGGCCTGAAGCAGGTGCAGGCTTAGCTCGTGAAGCTGTTCCTCCTCCGGACAGGACCCCGGGATGGCCAAGTAGTTGCACAAGGCGCGTACATCGGGCATGGAACGGGGTGCGGGCCAGGAAGGATGCCGCTTCCCCAGTTCAAAAAATTCCTGCAGCAGGGTGAAATGCGCTTCCAGTTGTCTGCGCGAATCAGAAAAGGCAGTCTGCAAGGCCAGATCGGCTCCATGCGCTGAGGTGCAGCAATCCACGAGTATGGCCCGGATTCGGTCAAATCCCAGCTTGCGTTCCAGGTCTTCGGGAAAAATCAAGGCTTGGACTTTACTTGGTTGGCTTCGCTGCGCTGCAGGTTGGTAATCACCTGTTCCATGATTCCGGAGAACTGTTCCGGGCGGTTGAAATAGTAGCGATAGCTGGAGCGGAACAGGCTGTCGTCGGCGCCGTGCTTGCGGAACACGAACTGATAATCCCCTTTCCAGCGAGCGGGATCGTAGGTGGCGATATTGGAATCCAGACTGTTTCCGGCCTCTACGATGGCGATATCGGTGAGGATTTCCACCATTTTTTCCTGCGGCATCACCTTGCGCCCGCTAATATTGCAGGCCAATAGCGGCAGAAGGCAAAACAAGGCTAGACGCCGGAACAGCATTCCTGCAAAGTTATGACAGCAATCAGCGAAAACCTCGGGCGAATACGCATGGAACTGGGAGCGCAGTGCCGCCTGCTGGGGGTATCCAAGTACAGACAGGTGGATGAAATCATGCAGGCCTACGAAGCCGGACAACGCCTCTTTGCAGAGAACCGTGTTCAGGCTTTATTGGAACGGCGGGAAGCGCTGCCTGCCGACATCGAATGGCACCTGATCGGACACCTGCAGCGCAACAAGGTGAAGTACATCGCGCCCTTCATCGCCATGATTCATGCGGTGGACAGCCCGGAACTGCTTCTTGAAATCAGCAGGCAGGCGCTGAAACACGAACGCAGTATTCCCTGCCTCTTGCAGGTGCATGTGGCTATGGAAGAAACCAAATTCGGCTTCAGCAGTGAAGAGCTTCTGGATTTCTGCAACAGGTTCCGACCTGAAGTTTATCCGGGCGTACATATCTGCGGACTGATGGCCATGGCAAGCAATACCGACGACGAGGCGCAGGTTTCGGGGGAATTTGCCCGGATGAAGCAGTTGTTCGACACCCTTCGCGCAGGGATATTTGCCCATAATCCCGATTTCAGGGAACTATCCATCGGCATGAGCTCCGACTACCGTATAGCCCTGCAACACGGCAGCACCATGGTGCGCATCGGGTCGGCGGTGTTTGGGTGTTGCAATTAATCCACTCTATTCAATATCCAGTTACACATCTGACCAAAATATTTTTTAACCAATATTAGGTATATAGAACTGCCCTTGAATTGTAGAACAATTCTAAAATAGTGGCTATTCTTCAACAGCTGAATATTACGCCCCGCCGAATGCAGGGCTTAACTAAATCCATGGCACCTCAATATCGCAGCTATTACCAACAACTGGATGGATATTATACATTCCACCAACCTCAACTCAGCTACGCCGCAAAAGGACCGGCCTCAAATGATGGGAGGCGTTAAACGCCGCAAGAAGCCGCTAAATGCCAAGGAAGCTGCTCTGGAACCAGCACTTACCACATACCACTTATCCCTTACCACTATCCATGCAGCCTTGATTTTTTGCTTACTTTTTCATCAAGGAAAAAGTAAGAGCATAGAATATGGTTGATTCGGTGTGGGGGGGGGAGGTAAAAATCATAATCGTCAAAAACAGACTGCTAAACCCTTGATAATCTGCACACTAACTTTTCAATAAAAAACGTTTTGGACTGCTGTGATTTCATGTTCATGTTTCCGCAATTTACGCATGCTTATGAGCCTGTAACCTAAAGTCAAATTAATGTATAAACCATTTCTAGAATTGAAATTCATAATATTTTCATATAATTCATCTTTACTATAGATATTCCTTATGATGTAATTCATGCCCAATTCCGCCCCTAAGGAGAATCCAGATATGTTTCTTTTGACGCCAATTCCTGTTAGCAACCCCAATTTCGACCTGTAAACAATA
>CANHRE010000105.1 GCA_947463095.1 Flavobacteriales bacterium
AGATGCATTCAGGCTTGTAGGTCCGGAGGAGAAGAAGAAATTCGGAAAACCGCTCAATGAACTAAAAAGAATCGCTGATGAGGTTTTTGAGCAATTCTTGGAGCGTGAGCAAATGAGCAGCGCAAATCATATTGAAGAAAATTATCCTTTTCCTGTTTATCTGCACGAACCTGGTGGCAAACATCCCATAAACCTGATCAGGGATGAGTTGTGCGCCGTATTTGAGAAGCTCGGATTTGATCTTGTTGAGGGTCCTGAACTTGAAGACGACTGGCATAATTTCGGGGCTTTAAACTTTCCTGAGAATCATCCGGCCCGTGATATGCAGGATACCTTTTTTGCAGGTGCTCAAGTGCTTAGAACCCATACAAGCAGTGTCCAGATCCGAGAAATGGAACAGAGGCAACCACCTATGCGTTTAATAATGCCAGGACGCGTTTTTCGCAATGAGGCGGTTAGTGCCAGAAGTAATTGCTTCTTTCATCAATTAGAGGGATTGTATATTGACAAGGATGTCAGTTTTGCGGATTTGAAGCAAACGTTGTTTTACTTTATTCAGCAGCTTTTTGGCAGTGATGCAAAAGTGCGGTTCCGTCCGAGTTTCTTCCCATTTACAGAGCCCAGCGCCGAAATGGATGTGTGGGTAGGAACCGATACCGAAGAAGATCGCAGGCTCACAAAAGGCACAGGCTGGTTAGAAATTTTGGGATGCGGCATGGTTCACCCCAACGTATTGGACAATTGTTCCATTGATACGGAATTGTATAGCGGATTCGCATTTGGTTTGGGATTGGACCGAATTTGTATGTTGCGCTATGGTGTGAAGGATATTAGAGATTTTTTTACAGGCGATATTAGGTTCCTGAAACAGTTTGCAGCATTCTGACCTACATATAGATCTTGAACTTCCGAAAGGAAAGCATATCTATTTCGCAGGTGATTTTCATTTAGGCTATCCCGATGTTTCTACGAGTGCTCTGCGTGAACAAAAGCTGGTAGCATGGCTCGATGATGTGAAAAAAGACGCTGCTGCCATCTTTCTGATGGGAGATCAATTTGACTTTTGGTTTGAATATCCTTACTTAACACCTAAAGGCCATGTCCGGTTTCTAGGAAAGTTGGCGGAATTAAATGATTCCGGAATCAAGCTCTTCATGTTTCGCGGAAACCACGATATGTGGACACGTACCTACTGGGAGCAGGAATTGGGTGCCACCGTAATTGGCGATGGATGTAGGTTAAATTGCTCAGGAAAGTTGTTTTACCTCCATCATGGAGACGGATTAGGACCGGGCGAGCATATGTATAAACTGCTGCGGAAGATATTTCGGGCGCCTTGGTCATCGTGGCTGTTTGCAAGGCTGCATCCTAATCTGGGTTTTTACATAGCCACTCTCTGGAGTTCAAAAAGCAGGAAAGCTCAAGGAACAAAATACCATCAATTTCTGGGTGAAGAAAATGAGCACCTATTAAAATTTGCCCGCAGCCAGTCCTCTACACAACCGTATGACTTCTATGTTTTTGGTCACCGCCATTTAACACTTGATATCCTGTTGACAGGAGGTAAGCGATACATCAATACGGGCACCTGGTTAAACGGCCAGCCTTACGCTGTATTTGATGGGCTGAATGTGTCATTACAACAATTTACGGGGTGAATTGATAAAGCATTTTTCGATATTGTTATGCATTGGTGCAAGCCTGAATTCAGTATTGCTTACAGATTATCAGCAGCAACACAGCCTGGATGGTAATTTTACCTGTATTGCAGCAGATCCAAACGGGATCATCATTGGAGCCGATGCACGAGGCATTATATACGCCTGGAGTGCTGCGGGAGCGCTGTTGCACAATCAATCTTATTCGCAATATGGATCTGTAACACTTATTGATGCCAGCAATGTGCTTGACGTGTTTGTGTATTACCGTACAAGCAGGAAATTAATAGTATTGGACAATCAGCTGAATTTTAAAAAAGAACTTGATTTCAACCTCTATCAGAATTTCCAAGTACAGGGGTTAGGAAGGGCATCAGATGGAATGTGCTGGATTTTAGATTCCAGGGAGCGCGTACTTCGCAAGATTAATTTTGAAGGAAGAACCATACAAACACAAATGATGCAGGGCCGAGGATTCCCGAAACACTTTTGCAGGATACAAGACAACGGATCTTCCATAGTGGTCGCCTCCGACGCAGATACACTGGCACATGTGTATTCCTCATCTTTGCTGCCGCTGCGAACCATCGTGAAGCCAGCAAGGCCCTGGTCCTTCTTCAGTCAATACATTTATACGTCTATGGATTCTGCTCATGTGCTCGCCACTTCAGTGAATAACGGATTTACAGATACCATGGACGTTTCAGGTTCTACAGCACTACATCAGATCGCGGTTTTTTCCCGTGGAATGGCAAATAGAAACCGTGGTATGATTACGATTTACAAGCAGTTACCATGAACAAGATGCTTGAAAAATTAGAGGCTTTTCATGCCCGCTTTATAGATACAGAACAACTGCTGAGCAGCCCGGAAGTTATTTCCGATATGAAGCGCTTTACAAGGTTAAATAAGGAATATAACACCTTGAAGGAGCTTGAAGACGTGTATGTACAATACCGGCATTTATTGCATGAACAGGCTCAGGCCCGCAATATTCTGGACACGGAGCAAGACAAAGAACTAAAACAACTTGCCCTTGAAGAACTCGCAGAACATGAAGAGAAAGCCGCAGTATTAGAGCAAAAAATAAGTGTTCTGCTTATGCCTAAAGACCCACAGGATGAGAAGGATGCAATATTGGAAATAAGGGCAGGCACGGGCGGCGACGAGGCCTGTATCTTCGTGGGTGACCTAGCCCGTATGTATCTCAGGTTTTGTGAAAATAGGGGATGGCAAACCGAAACACTGGATTACAATGAAGGCAGCGCCGGAGGATACAGCAGGTATATCCTGCACATTAAAGGCAGCCAGGTTTATGGAACATTGAAATACGAAAGCGGTGTTCATCGCGTACAGAGGGTCCCGCAAACAGAAACACAAGGCAGGATCCATACGTCGGCAGTTACTGTAGCGGTTTTACCGGAGGCAGAAGAAATAGATGTTCAACTTAATGAGCGGGATATAGAATTGCATACATCCAGAAGTGGCGGAGCTGGCGGACAGAACGTGAACAAGGTAGAAACCAAGGTTCAGTTAACGCATATCCCAAGCGGTATCGTGGTGGTTTGTCAGACAGAAAGAACGCAGCTGGGCAACCGGGAAAAGGCAATGAACATGCTCCGTACCCGCTTGTATGAAGAAACGGTGCGCAAACAGGAGGACGCCATTGCTGCAAAGAGGAAAACCCTTGTATCTACCGGCGACCGAAGTGCCAAAATACGCACCTACAACTATCCCCAGAGCAGAATAACGGATCACCGCATCAACCTCACCTTATATCAATTGAGTGAAGTAATCAACGGCAAACTCGACCCGCTATTGGAAGCACTTCAACTCGCAGAAAACGCAGCGCGCATGCAAAGTGGTGAGGAAACATAAGCCTTAGTTACCAGCAGCTTTCTGCTGCTGGCCCACATCGCTTTTTTGTCCCGGTTTTTGAACAGAACTGCGACGCACAATGGCTTTTTTTGACACGTTGCTCATGAGGTTGCGCGTTTGAATATCAATCCAAACAATATGCCAAATAAATAAGGTTTTACCAAATGCAGGATTGTTTTTAGGAATGACAGAAATGAAGTGTAAAACGTTGCCCGAATAATTCAACAATAATCAAAAAAGAAGCAAGCAGAAAAATGTTAAACCCAAGTTGTTGGATCAGCGCGGAAACATACCACGAAGCCCTTCAAACAAAGGAACACCATCGGTATTGAACAGGTGTTCAAAGGCTGCGCGTTCGGGATGCGGCATCATTCCAAAAACATTTTTTCCAGCATTGCATACTCCTGCAATATTATTCAGAGAGCCATTCGGGTTGGCGTCGTGGGTTTCTTCACCGGCCGCGTTACAATAGCGGAATAATACCTGACCGTTTTCCTCCATATGTTTCAGGGTTGCTTCATCAGCATAAAAACGCCCTTCTCCATGTGCGATGGGTATGCTATAACTGTGGCTGGAATCAAACGCCTTTAAGAGGGGCAGTGTTGTATTCACCGCTTTGAGGTGCACATTGCTGCAGGTGAATCGCATGTTCGTGTTTCGCAGCAGTGCCCCGGGCAACAGACCGGTTTCGCACAGAATTTGAAAGCCATTACAAATTCCCATCACATAGCCACCTTTATGGGCAAAGGCTATAACAGACTCCATAATTGCCGACTTTGCAGCAATGGCACCGCTTCTTAGATAGTCTCCATAAGAAAAACCGCCTGGCAGGAAAATAAAATCGCAGGATTTAAGGTCTTTATCCTGATGCCACAAGGTAACCACTGAACCACCAGTATGATGTTCCAATGCTTCAATAAGGTCCTTGTCGCAGTTAGATCCGGGAAAAATAACAACTCCGAAACGCACAGTGCTGCAAAGTTAAGCATTAAGACCCAGCTGCCGGGCGGTGCGCTGTATGGATGCCGAAAGGGACTCAAAATGTGCCCCGGCATGAATTGCTTTTTCGTTGCTGTAGTTGGCCTGATGCCTGCTGAGGCGGATGTTTTCATAACTCACCGGCAGCAGTTTACCCAAAACAGGCTCTGCCAGACGGGTGAGTGTGCACAACAAAGAGTACACAACGCCGGAAATAGGAATCATTGGTTTGCGTGCGCCACAGGCCTGGGCTATATGCGCCAGCAACGTTTGGTATGAAGCGTTTTCAGATACTACGATAAACCGTTCATGCATGACTTTTTTATCAGAGAGCAGCAACATAAGTGATACGGTATCTTCAACGGAAACAAAGCCATTCACGCCCATGGGATAGAAGCGTAAGCCCTTTTTAATGCGGTGAAAAAACATATTTGAACCCGAAATACCATCGCCGGCTCCTATGATGATTCCCGGGTTTACGATAGCACCTGGCAAACCCTCTTCAAAGCCCCTCCATACTTCCAGCTCGCTCAGGTGTTTTGATACGGCGTATCGTGTATTCAGCGATGAATCCGTCCATGTACTCTGTTCGTTGATGTGTTCGCCTGCTGTAGAGCGCCCCAGGGCGGCAATCGAGCTTACATGCAGC
>CANHRE010000106.1 GCA_947463095.1 Flavobacteriales bacterium
CGAGCTATGAATCAAGCGCTTGAAGAAAACCTGACTTACATACTTCCACACTCTTTCCTGGTGCGGATGGTTTTGTCTTCAGCTTCTTTCCGGGAGCGGCTGAGGCGGCTGCCCAAAGTGATGGGTTTCTAGATTGAAAGGGTGGTGCTGCCGGAAAAATCCCTAAAACCTTCAAGGTGAGCTTCCCGGAATAGGGGGTCAATATTGCCGGAATACACACCAATGTAGTTATTTTGTTGTATTTTCACAGCAGAATTGCTACACTATGGGTAACAAAACGAATAGAACCGAGCGTTTCGACACAAAAAGAAGTTTGCGAAAAGCAAGTGCATCCGGATTGGGGAATACCCAAGGGGTTATTGTCTCGGGCGGAAAAAAATACTCTTGGTCGAACAGAATGGAAAGAGTCGAGGTTATTCGCCATGGGATTCCATACAACAGCATTGAAATAATCAGTGAACGGCTTGATCGTCCTGTAAAACTTATTTTGTCCATTGTTGGAATTGCCCAAACGACATATAATAAGAAAAAGAGCGAACAGGCATTGCTGGATCGTCGTGACAGCGAGTTAATTGTATTAATCACCGAACTTATAGACTATGGCCAAAACGTTTTTAATGATGAGCCTGAGAAATTCCAACGATGGCTGAAAAAACCTAATCTTTCACTTGGCGGTAAATCTCCTGAGAGTCTTTTGGACACAACAACCGGTATTGATGAGGTTCAATACTGTCTGAACAGAATCGAATACGGAAACTTTGCCTGATGTTAGTCTTCAGGGTTGAAAGGGAAAAATATTTACAGACTACGCTAAGCGGCATTGGAGCCTCGACAAAAGGTTTCAGATGGAACAGTATCAATACCAAACTGGTTTATACCGCGGAAAGCAGAGCATTAGCGACACTTGAAGTAATAGTGCACTTGGACTTAAGTGAAGACCTACCCTCAGACAGATATTATGTAACCATTGAAATTCCTGATGAAATTACCATACTTGAAGTCAACATTGAAGATCTTCCCGTTGACTGGGACTCAAAACCGCCAACAATGGCTACACAAACCATTGGAGACGATTTTGTTCTTGAACATGAAGGTGCTGTATTAAAGGTGCCTAGTTCTATTGTGCCACAAGAATTTAATTACCTTATTAATCCAAATCACCCTGACGCAAAGAGTATTCGTGTGATTAGTCAAGCCTTGATGAATTTTGATTCACGTTTTGAACATTAAATTAGAAATTCGTTATTAGGGTCAAAAGCCCAGATAAATGGAGCATTTGATGAACGCGTCATCATGGCCATTTATGGTGCTAGATGCACATGCAGTTTACATTCGATGGAACAGGGGTTTTGGGCCGGAACAGGTTTCTAATACCTCACTGGGGTTTAAGTCCCCACGAAATCAGTTTGGCCCTTAAAGTGGGCTGCGCCACACAGGAAAGCGCTTTATTCGCCCAAAATAGGCAATCTGAAGACAGGACAGATGTTGTTTGATGGCCATGTTCACAGCAATCAGGTTCACGGAACGGGGGCAATACAGCTTGAATACACATAGCCTTTAGCGGACTGCAAATCGTCCATCAACCGATAAAAAGAACATAAATACCCCACCGATGCCGCGCAGAACCCCTGCAGGGGGGCACTTACACAGAAAAAAGACGCTTATGGCGATTTAAGAGCATCACTGAAAACACGCTTCTTGGTTGCAACGCTCTGATTTAAAAAAATATTTGGAATTTCATTTTTTTAAAAGTAAGTTCCACAACTTTTTCTAACCACTTTTAACCGCTACAAACATGAGAACTCAACAATGGGTCAGTGCCTTACCCGATGAGGTGAAAATTAATTATTTTTCATGGCCAGGAACCCACGACTCGGGCGCTACGCATTATATCGGTGCCCAATGTCAGGATTGGAGTATTAGGAAGCAATTGGACAACGGTATTCGTTTTTTAGATATAAGGCTCACACCAATCATAGATTCTCTTTACGTTTTCCATGGTTTTACCCCACAGCAGTTGCACTTTAGGGAAGTGATGGAAGCCTGTATTAGTTTTTTAAACGAAAACCCGCGTGAAACCATCCTTATGTCTATTAAAAATGAGGGTGATGGCGTGTATAATTTTTCCACCTTTCAAAAATCCCTTATGAGATATATCAATTCTTGTCCTGAATATTGGTATATCGGTACGAAAACTCCGAAACTCAAGGAAGTGCGAAAAAAAATTGTACTCATAAGGCGCTATGAACTCACCAAAGACGAAATAACAATTAATGTTGGCAATGATCAGACAGAATACATTGGCATTTCCTGGAAAAATTCTTGCGTTGTGCAAGACGTCTATCAATTAACAAGAATGGATCAACACCCATTCATCAGACCTACTTATGGAGTTGATGAAGATAAAAAGTGGAACGCCATGAACGGGCTCTTTAATAAATCGGAAGCGTATTTTGATAACCTAAACCGTGAAATCGGATATGGACACTACCACCTTATAGAAGACGACACTATAGAGAACAGTACCCTTTTTGTGAATTTTGCCAGCGGTTATTGGAATGATCTTAGCAATCTTACCAGCGCAGTGCCGCGCATTAAAGATGTAAGCGATTTTACCAGCCGAAAGGTGAAGAATTTTATGCGCGAACGTGTGGAAAATGGCCGTACCAATTTTGCTTGTATTATTCCTATGGATTTTCCGGATCAAAAAACCATTGAGGCCATTATATTCCAAACCTATCACCATCATGGATTGCTTAAACGCTGCCGTATTTTAAGCCTCTACCGCAATGAATATTTGTATGCATCAGGTCGCGATTCCGAAGTCTCAGATAAACGGAGGGGTGTTTTTACATTCGTTGGTGGAAGCCATGATGATGATATGATATGGTGGTTGATTGGCAGTGCCGAACCAGGATTATTCTGGATTTTTCATCAAAAGCAACACGAATACGCCTACGGCAGCGAGGTTAAATACGACGCCAATCGTAATTATGTATACACTTGGGAACCGGGAACTGATCCTGATAAAGCAGGATGGTATATTGATTCGAACCGAGCTTGCACTATTGACGACCCGGTGTCATTGCAGAATTGCCGGATTAAGAACTATGATTTAAAAAGATACTTATACCCTGCTGCTTTTACAAAAACACCATCCAGGCGCTACGTCTTTGGATGGAAACCGGACGAGTTTACTGTCGAAGGCAAATGGCGATTTGAGTTTTTGGATTAAACATAGTGTGGCCAATTGGTTTGGCATTTCGAAAATCGCCCTGGACATAATATAGCCTGACCGCTCCCCTTGAACTTCTTTCTGGCAGAAGTTCACTCCCCTCACATACTTCCACACTCTTTCTTCGTGCGGATGGTTTTGTCTTCAGCTTCTTTCTGGGCGCGGCTGATGCGGCTGCCGGGCAGGTTGCCGAAGGCGATGCCAATGTAGAAATCCGCGTCGCGCATGCGCTTACCGCTCAGCATGGAAATGAGGCTGTTCGTGCCCAGGTACAGGGGACCCACGCGCATGCCCAGTCCGGCGCGGAACATCTTGTAGTCGTATTCCAGGAACAGCGGCGTAGTCACCTCAAAGAGGCTGCGGGTATAGCGCGGCGCCAGCATAAGGTATGAAGGGTGGCGCATGTTCGTGGAGTGCCGTCCGCGGAGGCTCTGCATCACCTGCGCCTGTATGAAGAAATCGCGGTTGTACTGGTAGTCGGCGTGCAGCAGCAACCGTGTTGGCAGTCCTACCGCCTCATTGCTCCTGCCTGTGGTCAGCCCCGGCAGATCCCGGAGCACCTGCTCGGCCAGGTCAATGCCCGGCTCCATGTTCTTGTAGCGGTTCTCCGCCGCCTTCAGGTTCCAACCGATGCTGTTCGTATTGTACCAGTTCGTGGTGGCCACATTGCGGTAGCGTATTCGGCCCACATCCATCAGCGCCATGCCCAGCTTCAGCATGTAGTCAGGGTGATGGTACTTGTAGCCACCCGGCTGACGGAATTCAGGCTTGGAAAAGGTATAAACCACGCCCAGGTCCAGACCTTCCCCCTTGCCGTTTCCGCTGAACTCACGGTAGCGGATGTCTGTTCCGTTGAGCATTACAGAGTCGTTGTTCACCTTGGTAATTTGCAGCGCGTCGGAGTGCAGGCTGGCGCCACCCAGGCCCCATACCTTCTTCGCAGTCAGTCCCAGATCCAGGAAGCTATTCCACTGCAGCTTGATGCGGTGTGAGGCGTGCAATCCGACATCGGCGAAGCCCATTGCGTGGATGGTCAGCGGGTCAATGGTTTCCGTATTGCTGCGGCGGTGCAGGTCGAACAAGTCATAGGCGCCACGGGCGGTATCCAGCTCGCGACGGAAGGCGTAGGCCAGCGGCTCATATACCCCGTTCACACGCGCCAACGCCGCAGCGCTCGAGGTGATGCCCACTTGCCATTGCTTGTTCAACTTGACGAGCAGAGAAGGACCTTTTACGATGGAGGATGCCCCGACATTCTTAGGGCTACCGTTCAGCCGTTCCTTCAGCCATGCGTTGGACCATACCGGCTTACCCTTCTCATCGCGGTAGGCATCCGGAATACGGTCGCCGATGAAACGATACACTGTATAAGGCATACGCAGCTTCAGGTAGTCGTTGTGCACATTAGCCCATACGCCCACTACATTCAGGTGCCAGGTATAGGGCGATGCGGCGGTAAGAGCAGGATTAACGCCTGCACCCAGGATGCCGGAATACTTCCCCATCGAAACCGGCGTGAAGTGCTGTGCATCGGCCGTAACCGCGCCACACATCATCAAAAAAAGTAATCG
Organism: Flavobacteriales bacterium; assembly: GCA_947463095.1. GTDB lineage: Bacteria > Bacteroidota > Bacteroidia > NS11-12g > UBA955 > REEB481. The sequence continues at coordinate 4,807 of CANHRE010000106.1, forward strand.
CCTGTGCATGGTGTTTATGGTGCTAACGCCGGGAATGGGGAAAAGTTGTGGTGGCAATAATAGTATATGCCTTTTGCAAAGCACCAGGAAAATCAATGTATTCTTTCCGTATATGATAATATTGCTTCAAACAAAAAGGATTCAGCCTGTCATGGTGAGCCTGTCATGGTGAGCCTGTCATGGTGAGCCTGTCATGGTGAGCCTGTCATGGTGAGCCTGTCATGGTGAGCCTGTCATGGTGAGCCTGTCATGGTGA
>CANHRE010000107.1 GCA_947463095.1 Flavobacteriales bacterium
CTGCAGGAACAGGGCTTCAGCGCTACTTCCGAAGAAACAGAAGCGGATGTCATACTGCTCAACACCTGCGCCATCCGCGACAACGCCGAACAGCGCATCCGTGAGCGCCTCAAGCACCTGCGTGGCAACAAGAAAAAAAACGGCGACCTCATCATCGGCGTGCTGGGCTGCATGGCCGAACGCCTGAAAGAGAAACTCCTCGACGAAGAAAAACTGGTGGACGTCGTTGCCGGTCCCGACGCCTACCGCGAACTGCCCCAGCTCATCGCCGAGGTGGAAGACGGCAAGCGCAGCATCAACGTATTGCTGAGCCTGGAAGAAACCTATGCCGACATCGCCCCCACGCGCCTCAACAGCAATGGCGTGAGCGCCTTCATCAGCATCATGAGGGGCTGCGACAACATGTGCTCCTTCTGCGTGGTACCCTTCACCCGCGGCCGCGAGCGCAGCCGCGCCCCGGAATCCATCGTGGAAGAAGCCGTGCAGCTCCGCAACCAGGGCTTCCGTGATATTACCCTGCTCGGACAGAATGTAGACAGCTACCTCTGGTTCGGCGGGGGACCGAAGAAGGAATACAAACAGCTTACCCCCGAAGAACAGGCCAGCTCCGTGGACTTCGCCGACCTGCTCGAAATGACCGCCCGCGCCGTGCCCGACATGCGCATCCGATACAGCACCAGCCATCCCAAAGACATCACCGAGAAGGTGGTGCGCGTGATGGCCGCCTATCCCAACGTGTGCAACTACATCCACCTGCCCGCGCAGAGCGGCAACAGCAGGGTGCTGGACCTCATGAACCGCAACTACACCCGCGAATGGTACATGGACAAGGTGCGCATGATCCGCAACATCCTGCCCGACTGCGGCATCTCCTGCGACATCATCACCGGCTTCTGCAGCGAAACCGAAGAAGAGCACCAGGATACCCTCAGCCTCATGGAGTGGTCCCGCTTCGACTTCTCGTACATGTACAAGTACAGCGAGCGCCCCGGCACCCTGGCGGCCCGCAAGTACCCCGATGATGTACCCGAAGACGAGAAGCTGCGCCGCCTGCAGGAAATCATCGCCCTGCAAAACCGCATCAGCAACGAAAAAAACCAGGAATACATCGGCAGGGAAGTGGTGGTATTGGTAGAAGGCCGCTCCAAGCGCAGCGAGCACGACTGGATGGGCAAGAACGACCAGCACGTGGTAACCATCTTCCCCAAAGAACATTACAAGCCCGGTGACCTGGTACGCGTAAAAGTACACAAGGCCAGCACCACCACCCTCATCGGCACCGCCCTCGGCACCGCCCAATTCTAAGAAAGCACACTTTTTTGGGCGTGCCCCCGCTGCACGGACGGGCAATGGCCCGTTCCTACAGGCGGGGTCAGGCTATCCGCTGCAAATCCTCGCTGCGCTGCGGGTTTTCCGCTGCTATCCTTCACGCGGGGTGGGGGGCAAGCCTCAGATTCTTTTTTAGCGCACCTCAGCCTGATAAACCCAGCCTTCCGGAGTCCGGTGGCCATGCCTTGACCAAGGATATCTTTGGTTATCATTCAGCTGCTTTACCAAATCGTCAGCAGTCCAATTTTCGTGTGGATTTACGGAAGCGCCTGTAAAGGATATAAATTTATAAAATACAAAAACAAGCCTGCAGGATAAGATATATCCCCATCCGGTATTTCAAAAAAAGTAAAGCCGTCTTATGGAATACCACAAGACGGCTTTATTCTTCATTTAACTTTAGTCATGGTAAATACACCGTCCTGCGAAGCATCAGGAGGAGTAACTACGTAACTTCCGCTACCTTTTCCATTGTAGTGGCTTCCTGAGTAAGTACCATAGGCACCTGCGGCACCTTGTTCAGTCATGGTAAAGTGATTTCCATGTTCATTCCAAGTCATGTACCACCAAGAAGGTTGAGGAAGCAATTGTTGACAGAGACACACACGATTGGCATTAAATGTCCATGTCCCGGAAGATTCATTTCCGTTGTTAAACTTCAAGGTCCAATTCCATGTAGTTTCTGCCAAACTTGAATTCATAGAAACAATGGATGCAAGGTCGAATTCAGAAGCAATTCCTTCTTTTTTGGTTGAAAAATTTGAGTTTCCCATAAGGTTTGTTTTAGGTTCCTACTCATGAGGCTTTTCGGCTGCGCCCCGCTTTTTGAAATGGTCTCTGGCCTCCATTTGTTTCATTTATTGTCACGATGGGTGGTCAGCTCCTTGGCTTTCGCAGACCCTTGTAGCGGATGTTTTATCAAAAGTATAGTACAGAAACAGGTTCTTTAAACAGCTTATAGGCTGTTTTGATGCTCCACGTAATGTGTGTGTTCAACATCGAGCATAAACAGCAAGGAAACACCCATGGCTGCGGCTATTTTACATAGCGTATCATGCGTTGAATGACCAGCATTACGTTCCATTTTGCCATAAGTAGCGGAAGAGATATTCATCCGGTCTGCCACCTCCGCTTGTGTCAAACGGTATGCCTCTCTGATCTTTCTGATGCGCTCTGATAAAAGTTCCTTTAGCATATGGTATGAACTCTGTTTAACGTTCGAGTATTGCTGCAGTTGGGGAAGTGAAGGTTTACCGTTTTTCGAACCGACTATAAGTTGGAACCCGAATGTAGTTGTTTCGTTTCAGAAAATCAATGGGGCCAATATTATTTAATGATTTATGCGGATGATACTGGTTGTAATCCTGCTGGAACTGCCAGGTTAGATCACGTAATTCTTCAATATTCGTAAACAGGTATGCGTCCAGGATATCTTCCCTGTAACTGCGGTTGAAGCGCGCTACAAAATCATTTTGCATCGGTTTACCTGGCTGTATATACTTGATTGTATTATGGTGTCGATTACAGAAATTGATGTAAGCAGCTGATATAAACTCTGAGCCATTATCGGATCGCAGTTCAGCTGGAATACCCCGTTCAACAAAAATCCTTTCAAGGGCAGGGCATACGCTCATACCGGAATGGGAGTAGTCGACATTCATAACCAGAGCCTGTCGGTTCTAGTCGTCTATGATGTTGAGAATACGTACTTTCCGGCCAGTCATCAAAGTGTCATGCATGAAATCCAGGCTTCATGTCTTGTTTAGTCTCGGCGCTTGCGCTTTCTTCTCAGGTTCAGATTCATCAGGTTATAAACCCGTTTCACGCACTTATGGTTCCAGTTATGGCCATCATTGCGCAGGCGATTGAAGTAATAAGGGAAGCCTCTGGATGGTTTCAGTTCGGCCAGGTTGCTCAATGCGTCAATGACAGCACTGTCGTCCTTCCTGGAACGGTAGTAATAGACTGATTTCCTTATCCCGGTTGCTTTACAGGCTCTGCTGACACTTACCTGATGGGATACTTGCAGGTAAGCTACTATTTCTCTGCGGGCAGCAGGCCTTGCCACTTTTTTGACAGCACGTCCTTGAGCATCTTGTTGTCAAGGGCCAGTTCGGCATACATGTGTTTCAGCTTACGATTCTCCTCTTCCTGTTCCTTAAGTCGTCGCAGGTGCTCACCGTCCATCCCGGAGTACTTCTTTTTCCAATTGTACAGAGTCTGCGGGTTGATGCCCAGTTCCCGGCTGATGTCCGACACTGAACGGCCGTTTTCAGCCTCCTTAATCGCTTTCACGATCTGGCTTTCTGTGAATTTGGTCTTCTTCATGTTCGTGGTTCTAAGTTAGCTGTTTTGCCAACTTATGACCAGTCCGATTTTCGGTGGGACTTACAGCCCTATAAATAAGCGTAAGCAATTCTATGGTTTCTTTCTTTATACTTTCGCCTACTGTGTACTTATAATCCTTACTAAAATCTTTCGTAAAGCGAAAAATATCCAGTAGCAAATCATAGATCGCTTTATTAACTGGTAGGTCGCTGAATAATGGAGAAAAAATACGACCGCTTTGCGGTATATAATCAAATTGTCAAATGAATCAAATAAATCAATCCCTGAGGCAACGAACAGAAAACCCGCATCGCTTATGGATGTTGTGCCACCGGTCTAAGACGCCACAGTCGTAGTTCAGGTTGCGGTCCCAAGCTTCGTCCGTATCGTACTCCGTAGCAGTCCACCAGTAGCCGTAGCTGTAAACATTGGCAAATTGTCCAAAGTTGGTACGGAGGCCGCCCGGCATGCCTGTAAAGCCGCTGTTGTTATTACCTCCGGTATTGGGCTTTATCCAATTAAGCGTACCAGCCTCCTTCATTTTTCCGCCTGCTACTGATGCACCACCTAAAGTAGTCGACAGTGTTGTCCACTCTGCATCGCTTGGGATATGCCAACCCTGTGGTGCCAAGCCTCTTGGATCATTTACAGCATACCAATTATATAGTTTGCCATATTTAGCTCCCTGGATTGAATCGTTTTTATAATAACACCAGGCCCCTGTGGTTAATTCCCACCATTGAGTACGGTCGGAAACCTGCGGTATTGGGTCGCCGTTTCTGTAAAAGGCTACGTCCAGGTTTTTTGCCTGCCATTTCTGGGTGCCAATCTGGATAGTCGGCAGTGTGTCGGCTGCAGGAGTGGGACTCAATGTATCCCAGTTCCCATCATCTTTGTATGCCTCTACTTTCTGCTCTTCATTATTCGTAAGTTTGCTGGCCACGCTCAAATTTCCCAATTGTCCAAGTTTCTTATGGTCCTCATCTAATTCGTTAGAGACCTTGTCGAGTTTACTTTGTTTGTCACTTATTGTTGTTTGCATTTCGCCTTTTACTTTATTATGCTTTATAAGGGAAACACATCCACTTACACAGATAGATAAGCAGATAATGAAGATTGTTCTTTTCATATTCAAAATTGTTTTGGTTGTCTTTTTGTATTTTTTTTTTGTGAGTTGTCTGTTCTGTATCATGTGCCATAACGTTTGGCCTTTAGTTCGCATTCGAATAAAAAGTAATAACTTTCCGAAAGGGAAACGGGTGACCTAAAACGTTTTGTAGGAGTAAGTCCTTTAAGCTGCATAAGTCCCGTTTCTCCTTTTCGGTCTTGCAAGGACCCATTGGAATGATAGGCTTTTAGGCCTGATAAAGGCGATGGTACAGCAAGGGTTATTGTTTTTCTTC
>CANHRE010000108.1 GCA_947463095.1 Flavobacteriales bacterium
GATCGCATTCAAATGTTCAATACCTCACTGAATGCTTATCGCTACCGCTGGACCCTCGCCGCCGGTGTGAACAGCAATGTGGTGAACCCCTCCACCTACTTCATCAAAAGCGCTAATCCACGTCGCGACTCCACGCATATTGTAAGCCTGGAAGCTACCAGCGTTTATGGCTGTAAGGATACCGTGAAGAAAACTGTTACAGTGCTGCCGTATCCTGTGGCACGGTTTAGCCCAGATAAATTGCAAGGTTGCGCGCCCCTCACGGTGAATTTCAATAACCTGTCGGTAAACGCCCGCGATCAGTTCTGGGATTTGGGGGATGGTTTTAGCGCAAATACCAAGTCGGCATCGCATACCTTCTACAACCGCGGACCACGTGACACCATCTATAAAATAATCCTGTACACCTATTCGGCAGATTGTATCGATACAGAAGCGCTGCACCTGCCGGTGCATAAGCCCACCGAAGCCATATTCAAATACGATAGGGTACATCCCTGCGATGCGGGCTACTTCGATTTCTACAATGAATCATTGTTTGGCAACCGCTACGTATGGGACTTTAACGATGGAAGTAAGGATACCGCTCTTAATCCGAGGCACCTGTTTCCGGTGAGTGCTTATCGCGACACGGTGTTTAAAGTAAAACTGCTCAGCGTAACCAACAAAAACTGCCGTGATTCTATGTACCGGAATGTGTTGTTGCCGCAGCGGCTTCAAATGAATGTACTGGATACCAGCTATCGTGTGTGCATTCCCGGTGTTGTGGCATTTAAAAATAGAACCAAGGGTGCAGTATCTTATATCTGGAATTTTGGCGACGGCGGCGGCTCCGCCTTGCGTAACCCTGTTCACGAATACAATAAACCCGGAATCTATGGCTATACCCTTACCGGCTTTGACCTGAACGGTTGTCGCGATTCCTTTGTGAGCAAAGGCCGGGTTACCGTGGCAGAAACGCCTGTGGCCAAAATCGACTTCCTGCCCATGAAGGGTAAAATGCCCAACTCCACCATTTCTTTCTTCAGCCGCAGTACCTCACTGTTGCCCATGGATTATTACTGGAATTTCCGGGATAAAGGGAATAACGTAAGCAGCAACAAGAGGGATCCTTATCATACCTTCAGCGATTCAGGATGGTATAAGGTGATGCACGTAGTAGGTAATGGCGTCTGCTTTGATACGGCCTATACCGACGTGCGTATTGATCCTTTTGACCCTGAACCTGAATTTGATGCCGATGTGGATAGTGGATGTATTCCCTTGACGGTTCATTTTAAGAACAATACTCAGTTTGCCAACCGTTATGTGTGGTATTTCGGCGATGGAAACAAAAGCACCGACCGCGAACCTACCCACGTTTACAAAGAACCAGGAAGCTTTAGTGTTACCTTGATTGGTGCCGGTCCTGGTGGTGAAAACAGAAAGGAGAAGGCCTCTTTTATCAAGGTGATGCCTAAACCCTATGCGGTGTTCCAGCTTACACCGAAACTTATGTTCCTGCCCAAAGCGGAATTCTATACCCGTAACCTCACCACAAACAGTGTGAGCCAAACCTGGGATGTGTTCAATAAAGCCGGACAGAACAAAGGAAGCAGCACCCGCTTTGAGCCCATGTTCAGGCTTAACGATACCGGTTTGTATGACATTCGGCTGATTTCGGTGAGCAAATTCGGATGCGCCGATACCACCACCATGCCGGATGGCGTTTACGTGAGCCCTGACGGCAGGGTCTTTGTCCCTACTGCCTTCACGCCCAACAGCAATAACCTGAATGACGTATTCCGACCGGAAGGCACCAACCTGTCGAAGGACTTTTATCTGTTCCAGATTTACGACCGTTGGGGCGCTAAGATTTTCGAAACCCGTAACCCGGATGTAGGTTGGGATGGCACCATGAATGGTAAAATCATTCCCAACGGGGCTTATGTATGGCAGTTGAAAGCCCGTTTCTACGACGGCGTAGATACCGAACAAAGCGGCGTGGTGAACTTGTTGCGCTGAGCGCGGCTAAGCATCTATACGCGTTACGCGATAGCGTTGGAACGCAGCATTTTCTCCGAATACGGGATATAACTTATAAATCTTATTTCCCTTGCGCAGGGTAATGTTTGACGACTGAACAACAACATCAGGGAACCAGCTGCGCCGATGTTGGTACGCTCTTGAATATTCCAGCTTCCAGCGGGGTTGGTTCCAGTGATGTAAAGTCCACGATTCCGGGCATGCTCCAATCATGCCGCCGCATAACTTAACGATGCGAATGGTGTCGCCGGCACGTATTTTTTTGCTGCAACAAACCCAAACGCATTTGTTGTAATGACCGTCGAAACCCAAGCCACTGTCGCTGAAAAAGGAATCAACAGGAAGGGGCGGATAGTACCGCAGCTGTTGGCTGTACATCGGATGCACCGCAAGCAGTAAAACCCATGCCAGCAGGAGCTTCATGTGCCCAGCGATTGCAGTTTTTCCTTCAGCTGTTCCAGCTCGTCGCGCAGGCGGGCGGCATTCACAAAGTCGAGTTCGCGGGCAGCACGGAGCATCTCTTTTTCGGTGCGTTCAATAGCCTTTTTCAGAGCATGGCTATCCATATACTGTACCACAGGGTCTGCTGCAATCCGCACTTCTTCAAGCTCTATATAAGCCTTTGAGGCATCAGCAGGCCGCATATCTGCAACACCGGTTTGCAACAGGATCTCTTCCCGTGATTTCAGAATGGTTTTAGGCACAATACCATGCGCTGCATTATATTCTATCTGCTTTTGCCTTCTGCGCGAGGTCTCTTCGATGGTTTTCCTCATGCTCTCCGTGATTCGGTCGCCGTACATAATCACCTTACCGCGTTCGTTACGGGCCGCACGTCCAATAGTTTGAACCAGGCTGGTCTGGTTTCTTAGGAAGCCCTCCTTGTCGGCATCCATAATGGCTACCAGACTCACTTCCGGCAAATCCAGCCCTTCGCGAAGCAGGTTTACTCCAATCAACACGTCAATGGTGCCCAGGCGCAGGTCGCGCAGGATTTCCACGCGGTCCAGGGTTTTTACCTCGCTGTGGATGTAGGCGCATTTGATGCGCAAGTTCAGCATGTATTTACTCAGTTCCTCAGCCATGCGCTTGGTGAGGGTGGTAACCAGAATACGGTCGCCCATGCTGATACGCTCTTCGATTTCATCCAGCAGGTCGTCCACCTGGTTGGTGCAGGGGCGTACTTCAATCTCTGGATCCAGCAGTCCGGTGGGACGGATAAGCTGCTCTACCACCACGCCTTCGCTTTCAGTGATTTCGAACGGCGCGGGGGTGGCACTTACAAAAATCACTTGGTTGATGATGTTGTAAAACTCGTCAAACTGCAGGGGGCGGTTGTCCAGTGCGGCGGGCAGCCTGAAGCCGTAATCCACCAGGTTCATCTTGCGGCTGCGGTCACCGGCAAACATGGCGCGCACCTGTGGCATGGTTACATGGCTTTCATCTACCACCAGCACAAAGTCCTTGGGGAAATAGTCCAGCAAGCAGAACGGTCGTGTACCGGGCTCCCTGCGGTCGAAGTAACGGCTGTAGTTCTCAATGCCGTTGCAATAGCCCAGCTCACGAATCATCTCCAGGTCGAAGTTCACCCGTTCTTCCAGGCGCTTGGCTTCCAGGAAGCGGCCCTGGCTTTTGAAAAAGTCCACCTGCACCATCAAATCGTCCTGGATGTGGTGAATAACCTCCAGCATCCCGTCTTTAGGTGAAACGTAAATATTGGCCGGGTAAATAGCCACCTCGTCCATAGCGTATAACCTCCCGCCACTGGCAGGGTCAAAGGCGTATATCTCTTCAATTTCATGTCCGAAGAAGACAATACGCACCGCATAGTCATTGTAGGCCAGGAACACATCAACCTGATCGCCCTTCACACGGAAGTTGCTCCGCTTGAACTCGGCCGTCGTTCTGCTGTACAGACTTTCTACCAGTTTGTGCAGCAGGCTGTTGCGGCTCAGCGTCTGGCCTTTTTGCAGGCGAATGGTGCTGCGCTCGAAGTCGCTGGGATTGCCTGCGCCATAGATGCAGGATACGGTAGCCACCACCAGCACATCGCGCCGCCCGGAAAGTAATGAGGAAGTAGTCTTCAGGCGCAGCTTTTCAATCTCTTCATTGATGGCCAGATCCTTTTCAATGTACGTGTTGCTTTGCGGGATATAGGCTTCCGGCTGGTAGTAGTCGTAATAGCTTACGAAATACTCTACGGCGTTTTCCGGGAAGAACTGCTTAAACTCCCCATATAACTGGGCCACCAGTGTTTTGTTGTGGCTGAGCACCAGCACAGGCTTCTGAAGCTCCGCCACTACGTTGGCTACTGTAAAGGTTTTACCCGATCCCGTAACCCCAAGCAACGTCTGACAACGGATGCCCTGATTGATGCCGTCCGTCAGCTTACGTATGGCTGTGGGCTGGTCGCCGGTAGGCTGAAATCCGGATACGAGCTTAAATTCGTTCATATAATATAGGAGGAAGTGCGAGGCTTGTTCAAAGTAACAGCAGGTTGAGGGAATTGTTGCACGGCAGGGAATATGAAGCCTTTGGAATGAGTTCTGTCATCCTGGGCTGCTTGCCCCACCCGTAGTTCGGCAGGCTCACTACGACGTGCAGCGAGCGGCGGGGAAGGACGGTAATGTCCAATTGATAATGAATAATGAAGTTGCTCTGTGTCTGCTCTAACCTTGGTGAGAACTTTACTTTAGACAGATTTAGGTGCTGCTTACCACTGAATTAACCATATGCTATTCTATTACTTTTTCCTTGATGAAAAAGTAAGCAAAAAATCAAGGCTGCATGGATAGTGGTAAGGGATAAGTGGTATGTGGTAAGTGCTGGTTCCAGAGCAGATTCCTTGGCATTTAGCGGCTTCTTGCTGCGTTTAACGCCTCCCATCATTTGAGGCCGATCCTTTTGCGGCATTGTTGGGTTTTAATTAGTGTGATGGGTTGGAATTAGCAATGCCTTAGGTTATGTTGAGCCCAAAAGCCTATCATGGAGAGCCGTCCTTTGTCATGGTGAGTTTATCGAACCATGCAC
>CANHRE010000109.1 GCA_947463095.1 Flavobacteriales bacterium
GATTACCTCCTTCAGTAAATATTTTGGCTGCTCATACGGCTCATGTTTCATAAACTGAATTAATACACGGATTCTTGAAGCATAAATGAATCAGGATTTATTCTTACTTTTCAAGAGGGGGCTTTTTAAAACTTTACTTTTCTGCCTCACTCTATGCGGTTTCGGAAGCGCAGCACAAGCCAACAACATCCAGGTGAGCAATGTATCGCTCACCGGCAGAGATGTTAGCGCAGGCACCAACAACGCCTCCAACTTCATTATGGTCAAATTTGACCTGAGCTGGGAGAACTCCTGGCGACTCAGCACCGGGCCGGCCAATTGGGATGCCGCCTGGGTATTTGTGAAATACCGTTTGCCAGGTGGAAACTGGAACCATGTTTGGTTGAACAATACCGGTCATACTGCTGCCTCAGGCAGTACCGTCGATGTGGGTTTGCTGAATACCGGTTCTTCCTTCAATGCCTCTTCAAACCCCGGTTTGGGTGCCTTTATATATAGGAATGCATCCGGACGTGGAAACGTGAATTTCAGCAACATTCAATTTCGTTGGAACTATGGCGCTCAGGGTCTGGTCGATGTATCAGCCGTGGACGTGGAAGTTTTTGCTGTTGAAATGGTGTATGTACCCCAAGGTTCGTTTTACGTAGGTGACGGCAGTACCGCCGACATTCATGGCAATTTCCGCGACGCGGCCACAAATGTGCCATTTCAAATTTCGAGTGAAGCGGCCATCACCTTGGGTGGAACCACCGCTGGAAACCTGGGCAATAATAATACAACGGGTATGGAACCTACTGGCCTTGATGATTTCAACGATACCACCACAAAGTCACTTCCCGCTGCATTTCCCAAGGGCTTTAATGCCTTTTATTGCATGAAATATGAATTGTCCCAGCGCCAATGGGTGGAATTTTTCAACAACCTCACTGATGCGCAAAAGTCTGTCCGTGATATAGCGGCCACCGCCGCACAGCGGTTTCGAAACAACATCAGCTGGACCAGCGGCGATGCCATCCTCATCGGAGGAACTAATGGTGATGTGGCCTGCAATTATTTAGCTGTTCAAGATTTGATGGCATACATGGATTGGTCGGGTTTACGTCCTATGAGCGAAATGGAATTTGAAAAAGCCGGCAGGGGTCCGCAATATCCTGTGGTGGATGGATTCCCCTGGGGGATGTATAATTCAGGGAATCCCATAACCGTTGCTGCAATTACAAATAGTGGTGCAAGCAATGAAGCACCAACCACTGCACATGCAGTGGTTGTGGGGAATAATGCATATAATATTGGTCCTATCAGGGTTGGTGCGCTGGCCACAAGCAGTACCAGCGCTTCGAATACAGGCGCATCCTGGTACGGCATACAAGATCTGGCCGGCAATGTATCGGAAGTGGTGGTGTCTACTGGTGTTTCCGTTGGAAGAAACCTTACCAGAGACGTTCATGGAGATGGCGTTCTTGCTTCCGCAGGCAGCGCCGACATCAGCACTTGGCCAGGCTACAATTCTACTTTTGGTATCAATAGCGGCAATACCGGAACTGGAATCAAAGGTGGAGCTTTTGCTTTTACATTCACTTCGGTCGCTGGAGGAAATCGTTTCCGGTTGTCTAACCGTTTTAATTCCAGCACGGGTCAAGCAGGTCGTTCGAATACTCGTGGAGTTCGCGGCGTGCGCAGTGCACCTTGATGACATTTCTTTCTTTCCAATCATCGTATAAAAATCAACATGAAAATAAAGTTTACGCTCCTGCTATGCGTGCTGAGCCTGTTCCGGGTTTCTGCAAATAACATCCAGGTAAGTTCGGTAACGCTGAACGGAAAAGATTTGAGCGCAGGCCTCAACAATGCGGCCAATTCCACCATGGTTCAATTCGACCTGAGCTGGGAAAATTCCTGGCGTATCAACAATGGTGCCTCCAATTGGGATGCCGCCTGGGTTTTTGTGAAATACAGGACGAACGGCGGCCGTTGGCAGCATGCCTGGCTAAGCAACACCGGCCATACCGCAGCGTCAGGAAGTACCATTGACATAGGCTTGTTGAATCCGGGTACAGCCCACAACGCAGCATCGAATCCTGGATTAGGCGCTTTTGTGTACCGCAATGCCCCGGGCTATGGCAACAATAATTTCAGCAGCATGAAGCTGCGCTGGAACCATGGCGCCCAAGGTATTCCTGATAACGCCATCGTGGATGTACAGGTGTTTGCCATAGAAATGGTTTATGTAGCTCAAGGATCCTTCCAGTTGGGTGATGGCACTGTTTCAGGCATCAATGGTCAATTCAGAGACGGAGCGGTGAATATACCCCTGACCATCAACAGCGAGGCTGCCTTAACGCTGGGTGGTACCGCTTCAGGGAACCTCTCCTCCAACAACAATACCGGTATTACTATTTCTGGACCGGATGATTTTGACAATACTACCACGCAAACCCTTCCCGCATCCTACCCGAAAGGTTTTAATGCTTTTTACTGCATGAAATACGAGCTTTCTATTGGTCAATACCGGGATTTTCTTAATATGCTTACCTACACCCAACAAAAAAACAGAACGACTACAGCTCCCAACAATGCAGCTGGAACCGGAGCAATTGACAGTTTGAACAGATATAGAAACGGTCTGGACATTATGACTCCTGGCGTAGATTCTACCACGCCTGCCGTGTATGCATGCAACCTTGATGGGGATAATAACTACAACGAAAGCAATGATGGTGAATGGATTGCCTGTAATTATATTTCATACATGAATACGGCGGCATTTTATGATTGGGCCGCTTTGCGACCCATGACAGAATTGGAATTTGAAAAAGCCTGCAGGGGCCCCTTGCCTGCCGTAATTGGCGAATTAGCCTGGGGTTCTACTTCGATTACAAGCGGTGCGATCGATTCTCTAACAAATTCAGGCGCCGCTGATGAAGTGTTTGGTATGGCGAATGCCAACGTCTATTTTAAAACGGTAGTTGGAGACTCTTCCTTGTTCCTCAGGGTTGGAAGCTTCGCAACCAACTCAACTTCAAGACTTAAATCTGGTGCCAGTTACTGGGGCATCCTGGACATGTCCGGTAACGTATGGGAGCGAACAATTTGTGTTGGTAATACCACTGGCAGGGCCTATACAGGACTGCACGGAAACGGTATGCTCAGCAACAACGGATACAGCAATGTGCTCAACTGGCCCGGGATTGACGTAAATGGAGAAATTACCGGGGACAACGGAACCGGAGTACGCGGAGGAACATCTGCCGCTTTTGTTGCAACTGCTTATTCTGTTAGCCGAAGGAGTAATGCCACCCCTCCTTTTTCCGCATCGCAAACATTAAATCCTGAGAATAGTTGCAGGGCGGTGCGTAAGGCACCCTAATCTTTATTCATTGCTATAAAACCATGAACGCGTACAAAAATATTGTGAACTATACCCTGGTCCTCATGCTGTTGGCTGGTGCCTCTGCAGTGCAGGCCAACAACATCAGCGTGAGCAACATTACCCTTACGGGCAGAGATGTCAGCGCAGGAACCAACAACAGCGCCAACTTCAGTTTGGTTCAGTTTAACATCAGCTGGGAAAATTCCTGGCGTCGCAGTTCCGTGCAAAGCAACTGGGACGCCGCTTGGGTATTTGTGAAATACCGCCGTGCTGGCGGAACCTGGCAGCATGCCTGGCTGAACAATACCGGCCACACCGCCCCTTCAGGCAGTACCATAGACGTGGGACTCCTTACCCCGGGCAGCGCGTTTAATGCCAGCACCAACCCGGGCATGGGTGCCTTCATATACCGCAGCGCCGCCGGTGCCGGAAACAATACCTTTAACAGCGTGCAACTGCGCTGGAACTATGGTGCCCAAAGCATTCCCGATACCGCCGTTTTGGAACTCAGCGTGTTTGCTGTAGAAATGGTGTATGTTCCACAGGGAAGTTTTTATGTGGGAGATGGCTTGGTGTCAAGAAGCATTGTTAATGCCAGTGCTTCAGGTACCACCATTACCCTGAGCAGTGGCAGCACCGCTAACCTCGCAGCAGGTGACCTGATTGGCGGCAGCACATTGCAAACCAATACCTTCATCGCATCCATTACCAACAGCACTACATTCGAAGTGAATCAGGCGCCAACAACCAATTTCAGCAATCAAACATTGAGTATTTCACTCAGTGGTCATTTTTACGATGCCTCGGATGCAACCAACAGACCTGCTGTTCAAATTCAAAACGAGAATCAACTCACTTTAGGGGGTACTACGGCAGGAAGTCTGGGGTCGGGTATAACTTCATCAGGTACCGACAGAGCAGCGGATGAGTTTTCCTCTTCAACCGCTCAAACCCTTCCGGCTGCTTTTCCCAAAGGATTTAACGCATTTTATTGCATGAAGTATGAGCTTAGTCAGGGGCAGTATAGGGACTTCCTGAATACCCTTACCCGTGATCAGCAGGCAAACAGGGTGGGTGCTACCATCACCGCAGGTACTACCAGCGTTACCAATGTTTACGTTATGAGCAACACCACCACGGTGCAGCAACGGAACGGCATTCGCTGCGATGCCACTATACCTGCATCAGGGCCGGTTACCTTTTATTGTGACCTGGATGGAGATGGTGTTCCCAATGAATCCAACGACGGGGAATGGATTCCCTGTGCCCGCATCAACTGGCCTGATGATGCAGCCTATTCGGATTGGGCGGGCTTACGACCAATGACGGAGCTGGAATATGAAAAAGCCTGCCGCGGAACCCTCGCCCCTGTTAAAGGTGAATATGCCTGGGGTAGCACTACGGGCGTAATTCAGGTAACCGGTTTCAGCAATTCCGGTAACATAAATGAAACAGCCACGCCTGCCGGCGCCAATATGATGTATGCCACTGGATCCGGTGACGGGGTAACCGGTGGACCCATACGTTCAGGAGCTCTGGCATCCTCTGCCAGCAGCCGCACCCAAGCCGGATCCACCTATTACGGGATCATGAACATGAGTGACAACCTGTATGAGCGTATAGTAAGCGCGA
>CANHRE010000110.1 GCA_947463095.1 Flavobacteriales bacterium
GGTCAGCTCCAGATAGCCGGTGCGTTTGGAGGCGTCCTTTTGCCAGGCCATCAGCTTTACCAGTGCATTTTCTATAATTCCGTAGCTGGAATCTTTCAGCGCCTGCACCAGTATAGGTTCGTTGGCTTCTGAAGCGCTGAGGCTCTCCACCACCGCGCGGCGCACATCCACTTCGGGGTCGGCCATCAGCTTCATGGCTTGTGTGGCATCGTTTGATTTCATCATCATGCGTGCCAGTTCCGCACGGATGCTGCGGTGGGTTTCTTTGGCAAAACGGGCTTCCAGAAAACCCGACGGAATAACTCCGCTGCCCATCTTGCCCAAAGCAATCAGTGCGTCGTAGCGATCCAGCATGTTGGCCGCCATGGCCGCCTGTGCCAGCAGTTCATCTGCAGTTTTTCGGAAGGTGATTTTCTTCAAAATATTGGATTGCTCGTCGAACAAAGCAAAGGCTACTTCTTTCCCGGCAGTCAGAGGGAAATACACCTGCTGGTAAAGCTTGTCCACCATCACCTGTTTGCGCTCAGCACTGCCATCTTTATAATAAACAGCCAGCCACACGGGCATTTTAAATACACCCACGGTAGGCTCCTGTTTGTGCATTTGTTCGATGGTAAACACCAGGTTCTTTCCTGAGGTCAGCGTGCTTACCTGGTAATGAGGCTCACCGCCCCTCCAGATCCACTGGTCGAAGAACCAGTCCAGATTCACACCTGTGGCGTCCAGGATGGCTTTTTGCAGGTCGTTGGTTTCCACATTGCCGAAGGCATGGCGGTCCAGATAAAGTTTGATGCTGCGTCGGTAGCCGTCTTCGCCAAGTACATAGCGCATCATGCTCAGCACCGAAGCTCCTTTGGGATAGTGGCGGGCTGTTCCTGGATTGGAATGGCGCACGGGCAGGCTGTTCTTCTCTCCGGCAGCAATGGCCGCATTCATGTTGCCGCGCTGTTGCCATTTCATTTCATCTTCGCCCATCAGCCGGCGGAATACCAGGGTGGGGTAGAAGGTGGCAAAACTTTCCTGCAGCCACTGATCGGCGTCGCTGCGGGCTGTTACCAGATCGCCGAACCATTGGTGTGCAGCCTCGTGGGCATTCACCCCTACATAGTTGCGGTCCAGATAGCCGCGTGAATCAATCCAGAAGAAATCGCCGAACACGGTGGCAGAGGTGTTTTCCATTGCGCCGTAGAGGAATTCCTGTACCATCACCTGAGCATATGAACCCCAGGGATAAGCGTAGCCTGTTTCATCTTCCAAAGCTTCAATGATGGCTTCGCTGTATTTGCTGCTGGGCTCCAGGCGCTCGGGGTTTTCAGGGTAATACCAAAACTGAATGGGTGTGCCGCGCTTGGTGACGGTGCGCTTCACAGCGTAGCGGTCAATGGCCAGCATCAACAGGTAGCCTGCATGCGGATTGTTGATTTTATAGTGCCACAGCCTGTTGCCATTGCCTTCTTCTTTATTAGACAGCATTTGTCCGTTGGACAATACCTGGTAGCTTTTGTCGAAATGAACCTTCACTTCGGTGATGAACTTGTCGCTGCGCTGGTCTATCATGGGAATCCAGTGGCGGTTGTCAATGCCCTGTCCCTGGGTCCATATCTGGCGGCGGCTCATGTGGGCGGGATCTGTAATTTCCGGCAGTTTCCAGCCAACGAAATAGATGCCGCGCTTCGGATTGGCTTCATATTCCAACTCCATGGCATATTCGGCACCTACGCCCTTGAACTCCGTACCCAGCACCACGATGCCCTGTGGAATGCTGCGCCAGCTTGCCGGTATCGCCGTTTCCTGTGCGGTTTGCTTCGACCCGCTGCGGGTGATGCGCCAGGCTTTGATGCCTTTTACCCTTATGCCGGGGCCATCCAGGAAAATGGTATCGGCCTGCTGTTGAAGCAGTTTGAAGTGGTGTTTCACCTTGCCGGTTACCAGGCCTTCTTCCGGCTTGAACGATACATCGAGCAGCATGTGGCTCACGTCAATGTTGCGATCAGTTTCGTGAGCCCCCGGATCGCGGTCGTAAGTTTGATAGTCCTGGCCCTGCAGTGCCCCGTAATAGGAGCCAATGCCCAGGAGTCCGATAAAGATGTTGCGGATGAACATATCCGACAAAAATAAGCGTGTTGGACTTTTTCCTGTTTTCTTCGGAAATGTTTCCCTGCCTCAGCCGAACAGCAGGCTGAACACTTCATCCACCCTGCCGGTCTGTATCACCTTGATGCGGCGCTTTTCCGGCTCCTGCAAACGGTTATATTTGCTCACAATGATCTGGTTGAAGCCCAGCTTCTCGGCTTCTGCGATGCGCTGTTCTATACGGTTTACGGCGCGCACTTCACCGGCCAGTCCCACTTCAGCGCAGTACACAATATCACCGGGCAGGGACAGGTTCTGGTAGCTGCTCAGGATGGCCGCCACGATGCCCAGGTCCATGCCGGGATCTTCCACGCGCAATCCGCCTGCAATGTTCACAAACACGTCCTGGGCGCCCAGCCTGAAACCGCAGCGCTTTTCCAGCACAGCCAGCAGCATGTTCAGCCGCCGCAGGTCATAGCCCGTGCAGGTGCGCTGCGGGGTGCCATATACAGCGCTGCTTACCAGGGCCTGTGTTTCTATCAGCAAAGGCCTTAATCCTTCCATAGCCGCAGCAATGGATATCCCGCTCAACGCTTCGTCACGCTGCGATATCAGTATTTCAGAAGGATTGTCCACCGGGCGCAGGCCGCTGCCGGTCATCTCGTAAATGCCCAGCTCGCTGGTATTGCCAAAGCGGTTTTTCAGCGTGCGCAGGATGCGGTAGGTATGGTGGCGGTCGCCTTCAAACTGCAATACCGTATCCACCATATGTTCCAGAATTTTTGGGCCTGCCAGTTGTCCGTCCTTATTGATATGCCCAATCAGGAATACCGGAACATCGGCGGTCTTGGCATAGCGCATCAGTGCCGAGGCGCAGTCGCGGATCTGTGAAATGCTGCCGGGGGCACTTTCAATGCTGTCGGTGTATAAGGTCTGGATGCTGTCCACAATGACCAGGGCGGGTTGGTGTTCTTCCAGCCTTTGTAAAACGGCTTCCACCTGGGTTTCGGTGAGGATGAAGCACTGCTCATTGACGATGCCGATGCGTTCGGCCCGCATCTTCAGTTGTTCTTCGCTTTCTTCCCCGCTTACATACAGCACTTTTGAGCCCAGTTGCAGTGCCAGTTGCAGCAGCAGCGTGCTTTTGCCGATGCCGGGTTCACCGCCGCACAGGATGAGCGAGCCAGGTACGATGCCACCGCCCAGCACGCGGTTCAGTTCAGGGTCTTCGCAAACCAGCCTCGGACTGGCCAGGGGTTCGATGTCGCTGATGCGCACGGCTTGTGGCCGAAGGCCGTCTTCACGTCGACCCCAGGCAGGAGCTTTGGTACCGGCTTTTTCCAGCACCTCTTCTACCAGCGTATTCCAGCCCCCGCAGGAAGCGCAGCGGCCCACCCACTTGGGCGCCTGATGTCCGCACTCCTGGCATACAAACACATTCCGGGTTTTGGCCATAAGGCAAAGAACGGGGAAAGAGGGGAGAGATGCAGCGGTACCAGAATTTAGTTGCCTCGACACAGGGTTTTATTACAGATGCTGTTTAATGATATAGGGCATGTGTTAATGATTCTATTGGATGTTTATTAAATAGAATTCGCTTTGCCTTTAAATAAGTTATTCTGAATTTATATTCGTAAATACAAAAAAAATGATGAAAAAAACAACTTTTACAGCAGTTCTATTGATACTGGGCTGCTTCTTGAATTTCAAAGCTCAGTCGCAGATTGCGCAGAAAGCCTGGGAATCTCTTCCAACCAAGGATTCAAACCCTGAAAAAAATGGGTCTAGAAAAGACAATTTTTGGAGAGAAACTGCAAGTGTTCCATTACCAGAAGTGGGTTCAAATTGGCAGGCATTAGTCATTAATGGGGCAACGGATTTCTTGATTGACCGGGCAAAACAAGAGGTACAGGCGGCTTTTATTCTGGATTTGAAAAAAGTATTTGAGCTTGATTCCCTGAAAAGTTACACAGCGAATGAATGGAGGATGGTACAAGCAAGGGCTACGCTATTTAATACAGCGTTCCCCAATCTGAAGAAAACGGTCGGTTTGGTTGCGGTTTCTTACAGTAAGAATTACCTGTCCATGCTGCATGCCGCCATCATGGAAGACTTTAAAAACCTGCCGGCGGCGCTTTTTACTGAAGGGGCTAATAAATTGCTTAGAAAGGAGGGTCTATCCATTGATTTGAAGTTGACAACATCGATGATGAATGCAGTTCAGGGGATTATGAAAGGAGAAAATCCAGCCTTGTGTTTGATGAAAATAGAGACGGATGCATCCGATTCCAGAATCAGCAGGATGGTGTATTTAGTGAGAAAATTAGCACAAGAGTCATATGAAGTATCTAGTTTGGCTGCCAGCTATGAAGGTTTGACACTAAAGATGTTGATGAGTAATATTCAGTTTCGGGACACGTTCTTCGATAAGCTAAAAGATTCACTGGATTCTCAATATAAAGAAATTAAATGGAAAGATAATTGGAAATTGACGGCCATAGAAATTTTAAATGGTATTGAAAAATTATCTGGTTTTCCTGCACTAATTAATGAGGCAGAAACGGACAGCACCCGTCGTGTTTTGTATGGTTCCTTCCTGAGTTCCCTCGCCACAACACTGCGTGTAGCAGGTGACTTAGTTTCGGACGAGGAAGGTGAAAAAAACTGGCAGAAAGCGATGGATTATCTTGACCATGCGGTGAATATGTACCAATCCATATTGGCCAAGGATTATCACAAGGTATTGGTGCAGCTGACCTCGTTAATGGATGAGGTATA
>CANHRE010000111.1 GCA_947463095.1 Flavobacteriales bacterium
ATCAGCCTGCTGAACAGCTTCACCGGCGTGGCAGCAGCCTGCGGCGGCTTCCTGTATGACAACAACGTAATGCTCATGGGCGGTGTGCTGGTAGGTTCCGCCGGAACCATCCTCACTGTGGTGATGTGCCGTGCGATGAACCGCAGCCTCACCAACGTGCTCATCGGCAACTTCGGCGGAAACAAGGGCGGCGGCGGCGTAGCTAAACCCGGCAGCGGGGGCAGTATCCGTGAGGTGAATGCCACCGATACCGCCATCATGATGAAGTACGCTCAGAAGGTGATTATCGTGCCCGGTTATGGCCTCGCCGTAGCCCAGGCACAGCATGTGTGTCATGAGCTGGAAGAACTGCTGGAGAAAGAAGGCGTGGACGTGAAGTACGCCATCCACCCCGTAGCGGGACGTATGCCCGGCCACATGAACGTATTGCTGGCCGAGAGCAATGTTAGCTACGACAAGCTGGTGGAAATGGAACACATCAACCCCGAGTTCAACACCTGCGACGTAGTGCTCGTAGTAGGCGCAAACGACGTGGTGAACCCCGCCGCGAAGACCGATCCATCCAGCCCCATCTATGGCATGCCCATCCTCGAGGTGGAGCAGGCCAAGCAGATTGTGGTGATGAAGCGCAGCATGAAAGCCGGATACGCCGGCATCGACAACGAGCTGTTCTACAGCCCCAAGTGCGGCATGCTCTTCGGCGACGCCAAAGCCACCCTCACCAAGCTGGTGAACGAGGTGAAGTCTTTGTGATTTTTTTCTGCTCCCCCGGTCATTGAGTCTACAACCGGGAGCAGGGCCTCGCGGTAGCCTTCGCGAAGCGGTGGCGTATCAGCTTGCCCCCCCTGTCGCTCATTGCACTCGCTTACGGGGCAGGCGGTAGCGAAGCGTTGGGGAAATGTACCGGAAGTAGAATTCCGCTATGCACAGCTTCACTTCGATACGGCTCCACTTCGTTTTGCCTACTCAGTGACCGCTGCGCCGTGCCCCAATCGCTGGTAGGGGGAGCGCAGGCGTATCGAAATACAAAGCGGGATCACTTCGATACGCCCCTACCTGCGGTAGGAGCTACTCAGTGACCGCAGCGAAAAACCTTCCTTTTAAAATACGTTACGTATATTCGCATAAATCATACGTATCATGCAAACCAAACTCACCTTGAGCGTTGACGTCAGCGTCATTGCACGCGCCAAA
Organism: Flavobacteriales bacterium; assembly: GCA_947463095.1. Taxonomy (GTDB): domain Bacteria; phylum Bacteroidota; class Bacteroidia; order NS11-12g; family UBA955; genus REEB481. Next base: position 1,195 of record CANHRE010000111.1, read on the forward strand.
CGCTATGCACAACGCACCGGACGCAGCTTATCGGAACTGGTGGAACATTATCTGGATACCCTGACCCATGAAGAAGTCACTGAAGACCTGTCGCCGCGCCTGAAGAAAATTGTGGGGGTGGTACAGCTGCCGGAAGACTTCGATGAAGACAAAATACTCCGGAAAGCCCTGGAGCGGAAGCATTTATGAGGCACGTATTTCTTGATACCAACATCCTCATCGATGTCATCGCCGACCGGAAACCCTTCAGCAAGCCGGCCATAGTCCTGTTTCGGATGGCGGAAGAACACGAACTGACGCTCTATACATCTTCCCACAGCATAGCCACCACGCACTACCTGCTGAAAAAATACTTGGACGAGCAGCCCTTGCGGGAAATACTCATCAACCTGCTTGAACTGGCACACATCATCCCCGTGGACCTGCACATCCTGCGCAAAGGACTGCAATCCACCCACAAAGACTTTGAAGACTCCATACAGATCGTCTGCGCCGGAAGCATCCCCGACATCGAAGCCATCATCACCCGCAATGTAAAAGACTACAAAGGCAGCGATATCCGCGTGTACACCGCCGACGCGTTTTGCTTGACGCTGTAAGCTGCGAAGTGTTTGTAACATCACTTCCCCAACGCTGCGCTACAGTCGGGGAGATGCACCGGGAGCATAATTTCTCAATGCACAACGTCACTTCGATACGGCTCACTCCGTTTCGCCTACTCAGTGACCGCAGGCGTGCCAGTCCCGGCAGATTTCGTCGGGGCGAGCAAACCCTCGCAACGCAACCACGCGACTTTTGTATCTTTACATCATGAATCAATCCTATGCCCTGCGAAAAATCAAAGAAGCAATTGCGCGGGAGGAGAAAGGCGCAGAAGTGATTTTGTATGGCTCCAGAGCACGTGGTACGGCAAATACTGAATCGGATTGGGATATACTTGTTTTATTGGATAAACCTGAGGTTAGCTTTAAAGATGAACAACGCATTCGCCACAGTCTGTATGAGTTAGAACTGGAGTTGCAACAGCCCATTTCCATTTTTGCGTATGCCCGTGACAAGTGGAATACCCATTTGTGTGTAACTCCATTGTATCAACAAGTACGCAAAGAAGGAATTCGCTTGTGAACCAATACCTGGCTGAATACATACGCTACCGGATAGAAAAGAGTGAACAAACTTTTCAGGATGCATTGCTGCTGGCGGAAGCAGAACGCTGGAATGGCTCGATCAATCGGATGTATTACGCTTGCTATTACATCGCTTCGGCTTTGGTTCTGAAAGCAGGACTGGAAGCAAAAACCCATGCCGGAGTGAGAAACCAGCTCAATCAATTTTATATCAAAACGGGTTTACTGCCCTTAGAATTTGGTAAACTGTATTCCGATTTATTTGATTCCAGACAGAAAGGGGATTACGGAGACCTATTTGACTTTGACGGTGAGACTGTTCTGAGTTTTATCCATCCTGTACGTTCATTCCTTGACGCGTTGAAACCATTGGCACAACCTGATTTGTGATTTTTCTGGATTTTAAAACCACATCTGTCCAAAATATTTTTAGCCAATATTTGGTATATAGACTGCCTTTGAATTGCTGAACAATTCCAAAATAGTGGCAACTCTTCAAGAACTTAATATGTACCCGCCGCTCGCTTAACTCGGGAGGGGCTGGGGCTCTGAATGATTGTTTCCTGTTATTGCAATGAATATATCCCCGCATCGCTCCGCTTGCGCCTGCCCCTCCAGGGTCTATATACATTGCTGGTAACCAAATTTGGCAAGCTGTCACACAAGATGTGGAGGTTTTCCGTGACCGTTCATTACCCATACCACCAACCACAACCCAGCTACGCCGCAAAAAGATCGGCCTCAAATGATGTGTTACCAGAAATTTCCTTTATCCGCTTGCCCCCACCGAGTTGCGTTAGCAACGAGCCGTGGGGACAGGCATTCGGCTGATTGCAAGTGTGCGCCTTTCATCATTTGCAGCCTTGATTTTTTGTTTACTTTTTCATCAAGGAAAAAGTAAGAGAAAATAACAGAATATGGTTGATTCGGTGTGGGGTAAAAATCTAAATCGTCAAAAATAGACTGCTAACCCCTTGATAATCTGCACACTAAATATTCATTAAAAAACGTTTTGGACAGCAATGATTTTAAACACCTTGTTTGAATTAGATCACCTGGACAGCAGAACTGTACACGAAGCAGTCCCTGCAACTTGAATAAAATATCAGGACACCACATTCAAACCTTTTACTCGCGGCCCCGGGAAACAATACCGCACGGACATCAAGTTCAGGACCGGAAGCAAGTCCTCGCGGTAGCCGCAGCGAAGCGTAGGTGTATCAAGATGCTATGCGACTTCACTTCGATACGGCTCACTCCGTTTCGCCTACTCATTGACCGCTGCCCTGCTTTTGCAACCCATTGAAATTCTAGGCATTATATGTTTCTTTCCATTAAATAACCCGTCATGTTTGGATATATAAAGTCTTTTTTAGAACATTGAATTTCTTAATCATCAAGATAATGGCTCCCTCCGCCTTAAATCTCGACCGGTACACCTGCCAACGCCCGGGTACATCCTTTGGTTTTAGCGCGGGGTATAACTACGGTCTTGTATCCTTTTCTATTGGAACAGCAGAGCTGCTGTATAATGACCTAAAAATTGTTCTTCCCGAGGCCAATCTAGTTGTCGAAAAAGGAGTAATAAAACTAGGCCTATACAACAGAATATGGGAACTAGGTCTAAGAAAAATAGGCCTATAAGCGAGTTATGTGCAACCCAATGGGACGACCGATTAAACCTTTGACAATTTTGACAGTCTTACACTAAACTTTTGCAAAATGAATAAATTATTTTTACTATTCTGTTTGAACTTTATTATGCTGACTTGTTGCTTCGGACAAACAGATGTTTACGACAGCATATACGTTGACAATGTTTGGAGAAAGTATAACATTCATTTACCACTCGGTTATAATTCAAACACAAATTACCCATTAATATTAGGTTTTCATGGAGGACAACAGGCAGCGACAAGCTCACAGGGTTGGACAGTGTTTGCCTATCAAAGTAAGCTTTCTGAAAAGGCTGACAGTTCTGGTTTTATTGTAGTTTATCCTGAAGGGCGGGTTTTTAATCAAAATCGTTCGTGGAATGCCGGTAATTGTTGTCCGCCTGCAATGAATCAAAACGTTGATGATGTTGGCTTCATCGATAATTTATTAGATACCTTATTCTCAAATTATCCAATTGACACGACACGAGTTTATGCAACAGGTTCTTCAAATGGCGGTATGCTGTGCTACAGACTAGCTTGCGAATTGAGTCATCGTTTTGCAGCAATAGCCCCAAATGCATGTTCCCAGATGTATTTTCCTTGTAATCTAACAAACAAAATACCTATAATTAATTTTCATTCAAAAGTTGACCCGATTGTATTTTACAATGGTGGTATGGGTGGTGCTCCTCCTTTGACAACTATATTTTTCCCATCA
>CANHRE010000112.1 GCA_947463095.1 Flavobacteriales bacterium
ATTCTTTTCTCTTACTTTTTCCTTGATGAAAAAGTAAGCAAAAAATCAAGGCTGCATGGATAGTGGTAAGGGATAAGTGGTATGTGGTAAGTGCTGGTTCCAGAGCAGCTTCCTTGGCATTTAGCGGCTTCTTGCTGCGTTTAACGCCTCCCATCATTTGAGGCCGATCCTTTTGCGACGTTGTTGGGTTGTGGTTGGTGGAATGGGTAATAACTCATATCATAGTAAACACGCTGTCATCCTGAGCTGCTTGCCCCACCCGTAGTTCGACAGGCTCACCATGACAGGCTCACCATGACAGGCTCACCATGACAGGCTCACCATGACAGGCTCACTATGACGTGCAGTGAGCGGCGGGGAAGGACGGCTACTTCAAACCCTAAAACAATCTTCTCTCTGTATGTGCGTTTCTATGGCTTACCTTAGCTTTGCCCTGTGAAGCGCATCGTCTTCCTGTGTTCGCTGTTCCTGCTGATTGGCTCCTGTTCCAGAGATTCTTTTTATCTGGGCAGGGAAGGGCTTGCCCTGAGCGAAGATACCCTGCGCTTTGACACGGTATTCACGCGCCTGCCCGGAACAGGTTATCCGCTGTCGGTAACCAAGATATTCCAGATTCGCAATCCATTTAACCAGATTGTCAAAACGAATATCCGCCTGGCAGGGGGGGGCAATTCACCGTTCCGCCTGAACATCAATGGAAACAATACCTCATCCGTTACGGAATACGAAATAGGTCCCCGCGACAGCATTTTCATCTTTGTACAATGCACGCTGGAGGCGAACAATCAGACGAATCCCTCGCTGGTAACCGATTCCATCCTGCTGGAAACCAATGGCAGGAAACAACAGGTGCAGCTGGAGGCCTGGGGCTGGGATGCCCACTACTTCCGCAGAACAGTGCTTCCCTGCGGGACGGTATGGTCGGACCAGGATAAGCCCTATGTGCTGCTGGATACCATCATCGTGCCTCCTTCCTGCTCCTTCACCATCAAAGAAGGGGTGAGGGTGCATTGCGGCATCCGCACCAGCCTTTATGTGCTGGGCACCCTGAAGGTACAGGGCACCGCTTCCAAGCCGGTATTCATCCAAAGCGACAAACTAGCCTACCGATTTCGCTACAGCGCTGGCCTGTGGAACGGCATCCACTTCCTGCGCGGCAGCACGGATAATGTGCTGGAGCATGCTGTCATCTCCCAGGGGCTCATCGGCCTGCGCGTGGACAGCCTTCCGGAGAACAGCAATCCCAACCTCACCCTGAAGAACTGCCGGGTGACGCACCACGGCGTGGCCGGTCTGCTGGGCATCACAGCCAGGGTGTATGCAGAAAATACCCTCTTTGCCGATTGTGGCAGCTTCACCTTCTACGGACTGCTGGGCGGCGATTACGACTTCAGGCACTGCACCTTCACCAGCTACAACAGCGGTGCTGGCCGCCGTGAACCCCATGTAGCGGTTACCAACACCCTGCGCGACGGCAATGGCAACCTGCTCGACGCCCGCGATGTGAAGAGCTATTTTGTGAACAACATCATCTACGGCCCGCTGGATGATGAAATCGGCTTCGACAACAGCAGCAGCGCGGCCTTCAGCCACAACCTGGAATACAACCTGATTCGCAGCAAACTGGACCAACTGAACAACAACCAGAACATCCTGAACAAGGACCCGAAGTTCCTCTCTACCAGCAACCACGACTACGGCCTCGATACGCTTTCTCCCGCCAAGGACAAAGCCCTGATGTTGTCGCCGCCCATAGATTTTGATGTGCTGGGCCGACTGCGCAGCTTCCCGCCGGATATCGGTGCCTTTGAAAGCCAGAAATGAAAAAACTCCTTACCATCCTCCTGACTGCCGCAGCATCTTGTAACCTCTTCGCCCAACAGGAGCTGAAGACCGCGCAAAAAGCTGTTTCCCACCTGCAGAAAGGCAACTACAGCGCCCTGCTAAAAAGCTGCAGCGAAGAGTTTCGCCGCCAGATTGATGCCAATGCCATGAGCAACCTGATGGCGCAGGTCAGCACCCAATTCGGGCCGCTGAAAAGCATCGCGCTGATGCAACAGCAAACCGCTCAGGGCATGGAGCAGTTCAGTTATAAGGCGCTGTTTGAGAAGGACAGCCTGTTGCTGACCTTGGCTGTGAAAGGCAAAACCATCATGGGCTTGTTCCTGAAGCCACTAGAGCCTGTCAACACCTACCGCAAGCCAGCATATGGCAGCGGATTTCAGCTGTCGCAGAAAGAGTTTACCCACGGGGTTCCCGGCTACCCCCTCGATGGGCAGCTGATGTGGCCGGCGCGCTTTGACGAAACCCGTTTGCCCGTTTGCATCCTCATCCACGGCTCCGGCCCCAGCGATATGGATGAAAGCATCGGTCCCAACAAGGTGTTCATGGATTTGGCGCTGGGCCTGTGCAAATACGGCATTGGTAGCCTGCGCTACAACAAGCGCACCTTCCAGCACCGCGGTATATTTAAAGACGGCATCATCACGCTGCGCGAGGAAACCATCGACGATGTGCTGGCCATGGTGGATTATGCGCGGAAGCAGAACTGGGTGGACACCAACCGCATCTACCTGGTGGGGCACAGCCAGGGCGCAATAGCAGCCCCTTCCATCATGGCGCGCGACCCTCGCATTGCCGGTGTTGTGCTGCTTTGCGGAAGTGCCGAGCCGCTGACCGCCATCCTGCGCTATCAACTGGGGTGGCTGGATTCCATGCAGCGCGGCAAGGTGCTGTCCACCACCCGCGAAAGCCAACAGCTTCTAGACTCCTTCCGCATGCAGGACTGGCTGCGCGCCCAGGATGCAAAGCGCTTGGTGATGGGCGCTCCGCTTTCCTGGTGGGTGGAAGTGGATACGGTCTTCAAACCCGAATACCTGCACCTCCGCGGCAAACGCAGCCTGGTCATCAACGCCGACAAGGATTATCAGATTCCGCCCGCATTCTTTGCCTCACTGCAGGCGGCCTGCGCCGCTGGTGTCATCGAAGAAGATACCCTTAGCGACCCCAATTACCTGAGTATAGGCCGGAGCATGGTGAGCCGCTGCCAGGCGCGCATATATCCTGAACTGAACCACCTGATGATGGTGTCGGACGGCACCATGAAGCCTTCCGAATACCGCAGAACAGGCATGCACGTGGATGAACAACTCATCCGAGATGTGGCCGACTGGCTGAAACTACAGTAGGCCCGCGGGGCGCATCTGTCAAGCGCTTTCCGTGTGTACCTTTGCCGCCCAATGGAGTTCAATCGCGGAACACTTACGGATGAAGACTTACTGCGCCTCTACCGTGCCCTGGTAAAACCCAGGATGATTGAAGAGAAGATGCTCATCCTGCTGCGGCAGGGCAAGGTGGGTAAATGGTTCAGCGGCATCGGCCAGGAAGCCATTTCGGTGGGCTTGACCGAAGCCCTGCATCCCGACGAGTACATCCTCCCCCTGCACCGCAACCTCGGTGTGTTCACCTCCCGAGGCATCCCCTTCGGAAAGCTGTTCGCCCAATGGCAGGGCAAGAAGAGTGGCTTCACCAAGGGCCGCGACCGCAGCTTCCATTTCGGTACCAATGAATACCACATCGTAGGCATGATCAGCCACCTCGGCGCCATGCTCGGCGTGGCCAACGGCATCTCCCTGGCCTCCCTGCTGAATAAGGAACATAAGATATCGGTGGTATTCAGCGGCGACGGCGGCACCAGCGAAGGCGATTTCCACGAAGCCCTGAACGTGGCCGCCGTTTGGCAGTTGCCGGTCATCTTCCTCATCGAAAACAACGGCTACGGCCTCAGCACACCTTCCAACGAGCAGTTCCGCTGCAAGCAGTTTATAGACAAAGGCATCGGCTACGGCATGGAAGCCGTGCAGGTGGACGGCAACAACATCCTGGAAGTGTACAGGACGGTCGCCATGCTGGCCGAAGACATGCGCCATAACCCGCGTCCCATCCTGCTGGAATGTATGACCTTCCGCATGCGCGGGCACGAAGAGGCCAGCGGCACCAAATACGTCCCCCAGCATCTGTTTGACACCTGGAAGCTGAAAGATCCGGTGGAAAACTATGAGCGCTGGCTTCAGGAACAGGGAATCCTAACCCAAAAGCTGCACACCGAAGTACGTGAGGCGGTATCTGCCGAAATGGAAGCCGGCCTGGAAGCAGTATTTGCAGAGCCGGAAGTGACTGCTGATGTGGATGAGGAACTGGCCGATATGTACGTACCCTTTACAGAAGCGCTGCCGGCACCCGCTGGTCCCGAAAGCGAGAAGCGCATGGTGGATGCCATCAGCGATGGACTGAAGCTGTGCATGCAGCAATATCCCGACCTGGTCATCATGGGACAGGATGTGGCGGAATACGGCGGGGTGTTCAAAATCACCGACAACTTTTACAAGGAATTCGGCAAGGAACGCGTGCGCAATACACCCATCACCGAGAGCAGCATCCTGGGTGCCGGTTACGGCCTGGCCATCAAGGGGCGCAAGGCGGTGGTGGAGATGCAGTTTGCCGACTTTGTGAGCTGTGGCTTCAACCAGATTGTAAACAATCTGGCCAAGAGCCATTATCGCTGGGCACAGCCTGCCGATGTGGTGGTGCGCATGCCTACCGGTGCGGGTGCTCAGGCGGGGCCCTTCCACAGCCAGAGCAATGAGGCCTGGTTTTATCATGTTCCCGGCCTGAAAATCTATTATCCTTC
>CANHRE010000113.1 GCA_947463095.1 Flavobacteriales bacterium
AACTGGAGCCGTTTTCCGGGAAGGCTGTGCTGTGGTTGCTGCCGGATTCCTATTGTCGTCCGCGGCCTGCGGATTTCAGCGGCAACTGCCAGTTGTTCTGGCTGCGTCGCGACATGTTGCAGGGTTTGCTCAGCGCTAAATCAATTCAACTATTGTTGAGTAGCTATGGACAGGAGCAGCCCTGTGTACTCAATGGCGGGGAAGATGCTCCATTCATCAGACCATTCAGGTTGCAGTTAAACGATACGCCTATTGAGGTTGATGCCTGTGAATTCAGTTTTCACGGAGGCCGGGCCGTTTTTATGCCCTGTGCTGCCAATCCGCTGTTGTTATCTGTTGAACTGCCCGGGGTTGGTGCTTACCTTGAACTGTTTGGGGTGGAGCGTTAAGCCGCTTCATGTGCCGACGGTTGCGACTGCCCGGGCGTACTTACCTTTGCACCATGAATGCCTTCATCCGTCAAAAAAACCACACTGCACAACAGTCTATGGCCCTGGAAGATCAATACGGGGCGCACAACTATCATCCTTTACCTGTGGTGCTTACCCGCGGACAAGGCGCCTGGCTTTGGGATGTGGACGGAAAGCGATACCTCGATTTTCTTGCGGCGTACAGCGCGGTGAATCAGGGCCACTGCCATCCGCGTCTGGTGGCGGTGATGCAGGAGCAGGCTGGGCGGTTAACGCTCACCTCCAGGGCATTTCACAACGACCTGCTTGGGGCCTATGAGGCTTACATCTGCGACTTCTTCGGATATGACCGGGTATTGCCCATGAATACCGGTGTTGAAGCAGGAGAAACGGCCATCAAGCTGGCGCGCAAATGGGCCTATGAAGTGAAGGGTGTTACGCCGAACAAGGCCAGGGTGGTGTTCGCCGAAGGGAATTTTTGGGGACGGACCGTTGCGGCAATAAGTTCAAGCACCGACCCCGAAAGTTATTCCAACTTCGGGCCCTTTGTACCCGGCTTTGAAGTGATTCCCTATAACAACCTCGAGCGACTTGAAGCCGCCATCAGCGACGGAGATACGGCCGCCTTTATGGTTGAACCAATACAGGGTGAAGCAGGGGTAATCATCCCTGACGAAGGCTATCTGGCAGGCGTCAGGGCCTTGTGTTCCAAGTATCAGGTATTGTTCATTGCCGACGAAATCCAAACCGGCCTGGGCAGAACGGGAGCCATGCTGGCTTGTGATCACGATGGTGTAAAGCCAGATATCCTGCTGTTGGGCAAGGCGCTTTCGGGAGGTATGATGCCGGTATCGGCGGTGCTCAGCAGCCATGAAGTGATGAATACCCTGATGCCCGGGCAGCATGGCAGCACCTTTGGCGGCAATCCCCTGGCCTGTGCATTGGCCATGGAAGCCCTTCAGATTTTAAAAGACGAACATCTGTCAGAAAATGCAAAGGCCATGGGCGATTTGTTTCGCTCCGGCCTTTCAGCAATGAATATTCCCGGCCTGAGCAACCTGAGGGGTAAAGGCCTGATGAGCGCCGTAGATGTAGATGCAGGTATTTTGGGCATGAACGCCCGCACCTGGTGCGAGCGCCTTATGCATGCCGGCCTGTTGTGTAAACAAACCCATGACCTTACCGTGCGCATGTCGCCGCCGCTGGTGCTAAACAGCGAGCAGGTTCATCTGGCACTGGATGCGATTAAAACTTCATTAACGTAAAATCAACATGCCCATGAATATAAAGTCTGTGACATTCGTGGCCATGCAGAAAGTGATGCTGGCCTTCCTGCTGTTTGGCCTCTTGCCGGCCTGCGGCTGGTTTCGTTCAGCACCTCATCTACACCACGAACCTCATAGGCACGAGGATGCCAAAGCACATGACCATGGCGGCAATGCTGAGGATCTTTGGAGCGAAACAGAATATCCATCTTCAAATAATTTGTACCGTTTGATGGGACAGATTTCGGCAAATCAGGATACCGCCGACCACGGCCAGCCCAGCCGCGCAGATATGTTCATCGCCAATTTCTCTGAGGCGTATCATCCCTTTCAGGCTGACAGCCTAACCCTTGTTAGGCTCAAGGCTCAGGGTTCCGGTTGGCGTGTTTATGTTTCGGCATCCTGCGGCGACGAGCAGAGCAGGGTTTTTGTACCCCGCCTGGCGCGCCTGCTGGATCAGCTCCGCTTCGATTCTGCAGCACTGTTTTACAGAGGGCTAGGATTGAACGGCCAATGGCTCGAAACACACACAGAAAGCTTCTTTCCTGATCAAAAAATGGTGCCCTATGCCTGCATTACGCGCCATGGAAAAGTGCTGGGCATCCTGAGCTCCGAAGACCGTAACCGCCTGGGAGCAAAACTCCTCGATGTCCTGAGCAGCAGTAAAGGGAACTGATACATACCCCGTACCGCAGGGTTTTAATAGCAACCAGCTATTATTTTTTTTCACGTTTCATGAATTGAAAAAAGCGTTTATATCCTTATAAAATTACGCTTCATGAACTCTGTCCAATAAGGCGATTTGTAGATAAATAGGTTTGCATCCAGTAAATCTATACTCCGCTCCTTATGTACAGAAAAGTATTGTTTCTGTGCGCGTTATACGCGTGCAGTGGTATCCCTTTTGTGACTGCCCAAATCGGCTATGAAACCATTCCTGCAGGATCTTATGTGGTCAACATGGGCGGTACGCAAAATGTTAAAATTCTCAAAGCCTACGGGCTATTATATAACCTGATGAGCGGGCAGTATGTGCCGATAAAATGGTGCATACGGCCAGATAAAGGGCGCGATGGGGTTGATTTTACCATTGGCAGCACCTCGTTTCAATCGGGCGCATTTGTGATTACCAAACCCTACCGGACGGCTGCCGTGAACAGCATCATCAGCACCTGGGAGGCCAAGGGGGTGAATGGCATCACCACCACCAAAGATGAAAGTTTGCCGGTATATGCCACGCTGAACGGCATTCCTCGTTGGTTTTTTGTGTTGGATCTTAAGAACGGAAGCATTGCACGCGGGTATCTGCGCAACGCGGAAATCCCTGATTCCGCTTCGGGATTTATAGAACCGAAATACCTGAACTGCTGTCACGACTTGTTCATCATGCCCCATGCCGACCCGGTATGGAGCACCCATGCGCGGCTGTACACCTGGACACAAAAAGTATCTTCAGGCGGCTGCCGGGGTGGATTATGGGCGGCCTGCCATGCGGTAAGTGCCCTTGAAAACATGGTCAATCCGGCGAACCTGAGCCAGCAAACCAACTTCCTGAGTACCACCAATGCTGTTGCAACTAAGGTTACCGGCGGTTATGCAGATCCTGCTAACTCGCTTATATTCTGGTACAACCATTCGGATGGAACCACGCCTTACAGCTATCGATATCCAGCTGCTGCGGAGATGCAGTTTCTGGGAAGTCTGGATGCGGCCACCACGAACGGTTCCGAGCAGATTTATATTCCCGTGAGTGGTGGTGGCTGGCGCAGCACGACCAAGGTTGGCGTATGGGATCCGGACCACAGCCAGGCGGGTTCCGCGCCGCGTGAGGCCGCTGTTTTGGCCTGGGGCCCTGCCAAGGGCGATCCCAATGCAGGCCTGGTGATGTATGAAGCCGGGCACAGTCATAATAAGGCTTCCGCAGCGCCGAACATCACCGCGCAAAGAGCCTTCTTCAATATGAGTATTAGCGCCACCATAGGTGGAAACGGCGGCAACAGCAATTCCGTGCGCGTGGTGTCGTCCTGGGCATCTGGTTCTAATGTGCTGCAGGGAGGAACACTGAATTTCGGCATGCGCGTGGCAGGTGGGGGAGGCAGCTATACCTTCCGCACCGGAAACACTTGCGCCGGCAGCCTCGGTTTCAGTAAGGTAGGTTCCGATTCGGTGTACCTCAGCTTTACCGCACCTTCTGTAAGCGTAGTAACGGATTGCTTCATCACCGCCATCGCCAAAGACGGCTGCGGCCGCGAAACCTTTTACTCCTGGCCTGTACGCATCTCGCCCGCCCCTGTAAACCGCGCCCCTGTGGTGCGCAACGACAGCGCCACCATTGCGGCATCCTGCAGCGGTCAGGCATCACTGAGCCTGAATGTACTGAGCAACGACAGCGATCCTGACGGACAACCCCTAAGCGCAAGTTTGCTCAGCGTTACCAATGGAACAGCTACCCTGAGCAGCAGCGGCAACTTGGTATTCAAACCCTCCGGGGACAACGGGTTGTTTTCCGGGATGGCTTATGTGCAATACAAAGCCTGCGACAACAACAGCCCAACACCTGCATGTACCAATGGTACGGTGGTGGTTCAGGTGGGCAGCCAGAATACCTATGGCTGCTGGAGCAACGAATCCTGGGGACTGGGCGATGTTTATTCTTGCGATACCATGCTGAACAGCCTTATTGTGGGACTTGATGTTACTGGTTCCGGAAACGCGGACGATGTGGAAAATGCCTACAACGATCCCGACGCCATTGGCTGCGAACTCGACAACCTGGCAGACCGGCTGACCATTGGGTATGTGAATAATACCTCGCAAACCATGAAACTAAATCTGGATACCATCCTGATTTATTGGAAACCAATAAGCAGCAGCGGCGCGGGCAATCCTTCACTAAAGGTAGAATTAAGCACCAACGGCAGTTCCTGGGTCAATGCCGCCACCTACACGCGGAGCAATACAGGTTTTGTTACAGATACGCTGAAGAATCC
>CANHRE010000114.1 GCA_947463095.1 Flavobacteriales bacterium
CAAGGCCCTTCGGCACCTCGTACTTGGAGGAGAATTCCTGCTCAGCAAAAACTGGGGTGTGATGTTTGGTTATAACCACCAGCGGCGACGTGAAATGAATAACGATGCGCGCAGAGGCATGGCTGGATTCAGCTGGGGCATGAGTTTCAAGGTTGATCGTTTTCAGATTACCTATGCCAGCGGCACCATGTTTCCGGGCTATAACATGAATCATTTCACCTTCAGCTTCAAACCGGGTGATTTCAAAAAGAAAAGCACTTCCAAAACAACGCTTCCGTGAATAAAATCAATATTGCCATTGACGGCCACAGCAGTTGTGGCAAGGGCACCCTTGCGCGCTATTTGTCGCAGGCCTTGGGATACGTAATGATTGACAGCGGGGCAATGTACCGAGCGGTTACACTGGCGGCATTGCGCAGCGGAGTTGATGTGCATAACGAACAGGAACTATCGGCCCTGCTGCCCGGCCTCGATATCGAGTTCAGGAAGAACCCCGAAAACGGGCGCAGTGAGCTGTGGCTGAATGGCGTTTATGAAGAACCCAATATCCGCACCATGGAAGTGGCCAATTCCGTGAGCGCCGTAAGCAAACATTCCTCGGTGCGCCGCTTTCTTGTAGCCATGCAGCGCAACATGGGCGCTCATAAAGGGGTTGTGATGGACGGACGCGACATTGGAACGGTGGTGTTTCCGGATGCAGCGTTGAAAATATTCATGACTGCTGCACCGGAAATCCGCGCTGCACGGAGGTTTAAGGAACTTACTGCCGCCGGAGTTCAAACCAGCCTTGAAGCGGTTTTAGACAACCTGAACGGAAGGGATGCCCAGGACAGCAGCCGCGCAGACAGTCCGCTGCTCATGGCCAACGACGCCAAACTACTGGACAACAGCAACCTGAGTATTGAGGCCCAAAGCCAGATAGCCTTACAATGGGCAGAGGAAGCCATTGGGAAGCGAAGCTAAAAACAGGAACTCATTCAAACTTAAGCACACCACCCCAGTTGTTCATCTGTCTTAGGATGGCCCGGGTGCGAAGACGAGAAATTTTCCCTTCGATACTCCAGTTTCGCGGACTGGGAACAACACTCATCAGCCTTGCAGCCTCCACCCTGCTGAGTGTTGAGGCATGTTTATGAAAATAGTGCTGCGCTGCAGCTTCAGCACCATAAATGCCATCTCCGAATTCGATGATGTTCAGGTACACTTCCATGATGCGCTGCTTGCTCCAGAACAGCTCTATGAGTGCGGTAAACCAAACTTCAAGACCTTTTCTAAGCCAGCTGCGTCCCTCCCACAAAAAGGCATTCTTGGCGGTTTGTTGGCTGATGGTACTGGCACCTCTCTTATCTTCATGAGTTCGGTTATATGCTAAGGCTGCCTCAATGGCTTTAAAGTCAAAACCGTGATGGGAAAGGAAATTTTGATCCTCGCTGCAAACTGCTGCCAGCGGCAGGCTGTTGGGTAGCTTATCCAGCGACACCCATTCTTTTTCCCAAACCAGATTGCGGCCTTCCCACTTCTGTTCTGCGGCACGCGACAACATCAGCCAGGTAAAGGGTGGAGGCACAAATCGCAGCAGTACAACCCCTGCCAGACTCAGGATCAGGAACCAGAAGACCAGCTTCTTCAGCCATTTCCAAACAATGCGCAATACAATTGCCAGGGTGATACCGGCGGCAGCCATGTGGCGAAAATAGGCGCATCAATACATAGAATAGCACCAGAAGGACAAATTAAGCAATGAGTAAGGAGCCTTACTCCTTCCCGGGTTTTGTTTTTTTCAACACTTTACCGGGGTTGCCGGCTACAACATCGCCTTCCTCAACATTCCGGATGATTACCGCGCCCATACCCAGGATGGCATCATCGGCAATGGTTAATTTATTCAACACCGATGCTGACGGTGCAACCCATACATTGGCACCTATGACTGTACTTCCGGCGATCATAGAATTGGCGATAATGACCGAGTTACGGCCTATGCGCACTCCATGGGCAATATGCACCAAATTATCTATTTTACAGTGATCTGAAATATGCGTTGACCCAAGAACAGCGCGGTCTATGCAAGTATTACTCCCTATTTCCACATAATCCCCAATAACTACATTCCCAGTATGTTTTATACGCTCGTAAACACCCTGTTCATTCAATTCATAACCGAAACCCAAACCCCCAATGCTGCAATTGCAGCCAATCATCGCATGGTTTCCAATTTTGGTACCAGCCCGAATCACCGTATTGGCGCCGATGACGGTATGTTCACCAATTTCACAACCTTCCTCAATAACAACATGGTGTTCGATACAAACGTCCTTACCGATAGTCACATGCTTCGCCAGGACCGCCGAGGATGCAATCATCTGGCGTTGCTCAACAGGAAACAACAACTTATGAATCTTGCTGAACACCAAGCGCGGATTCTGAACTTTGATGTATGTAACTGTATCGTACAGCGCAGGCGTACTCACCGGGCATACCACTGCTCCATTACGCACTCCATCCAACTGTTGAAGATTCTTTTCACTCACCCATGTGATGCTTTGCGTAGAGTGCTCCAAAGCTTGCAAAGGCAAAACTTCACTGATTAAACGGCCTTTATCCCCTTCAACGAATTGATAGTCTATATAATTTAAAATCTCGTCAATGCTTAACACAAACCTTAATTTTATATTAAATAAGTTTTTTATAACGAGCCAAATATATGTAAAACAAACTCAATAATTTCATTCAAAACCAATTCTATTTATTAAAGACTATTTTAAGTTTATTCAAGTCTTAGTTATAGATATCATTATCATGTAAAATCATACTCGTATTCTATAAAATGAAAGAATTAGTTTATGAACCAGGGTCCCGAAAGACAAATCAATTGCATTATAGAACCAATGAATTGTGCAACATAAATTCAGTCTAAGGTTGCAATTGGTGCTGCGCGAAGCACATAAACCTTATCCTGAATCAGATAGATATAAACATAAGCTTTGACATTCACCAAAACAGCAGACATAACGCGATGATGAGGATTGACCCTGTAAGGTCCAATAAAAATCCGGCACGCATCATTTGGCCGGTGTTCATGCGGCCTGCTCCAAAAACTATGGTATTGGGTGCCGTGGCAACGGGCAGCATAAAGCCCATACTTGCGGCAAGGGTTGCAGGCACCATTAAAGCCTGCGGGTCAAATCCGGTTGCCTGCTGTACTGCAAATAAAACCGGCAGCATGAGCTGTATGCTGGCCACGTTGCTGGCAAATTCTGAAATTACCAGCACGAGCAGCACAATGATGATTTGCAGTTGCCAAAGCGACAAACTGCGGAAAAACACCAAATGTCCGGCAAGCAGGTTGCTTAGCCCACTTTGTTCAAAACCATAGGCCAATGCAAAGCCACTTCCGAACAAGAAAATCACGTGTAGAGGTAACCGTGTTGCGTCTTCCCAGCGCAACAAGGGTTCTGCATGTTCACGGTTACCCGATGGAATAAAAAAAAGCAACAATGCGGCCAACATGGCAACAGTACTGTCCTGAATCCAGGCTGGCCGGGGGAATACCACCGACCAATATTCCCTGCTGAACCATAGTATCACGGCGGCCAGAAAGACCAGCAGCACCCTCACCTCGGCTGCTTTCCAGGCGCCTAGTTCCAATTTTCTTCCTTTGAAATAATCTATTTCCGCAGGCGGGAAATGTTCCTTTCTCAGCAACAGCATATACAGGATAATGTAACAGGCCAGCAGGAACAACAGCGAGAGCGGGGCTGCTTTTAAAAACCAATTCATAAAATCCATCCCTCCCTGATTCCCATAATGTTCCAGGTAGAAACGGTAAAAGACCATATTAGGAGGCGTACCCACAAGTGTTGCCATTCCTCCTATTGTAGCGGCATATGCCAGGGCAAGAAGGATGGCTGCCGCAAAGCGTTTTTGTTGACGTTCGCTGCGAAAATGCAGGTCCATTTGCGCAATGATGGCCATTACTGATGGCAGGAGCATCATTACAGTGGCCGTATTGCTGATCCACATAGACACCAGCCAGGCCGTCAGCATCACGCCCATCATAATTCTTCCCGGAGCTGCACCTATACGGCATATGATGAACAGGGCCATTCGCTCGTGCAGGCCGTGTTTTTCGATGGCAAAGGCCAACAGGAAGCCTCCGATAAACAAGAAAAGCACCTGATCCATGTATTGGGCGGCCACCACCTTCATGTCGGCAATGCCAAGAAATGGGAGCAAAACCAGAGGCAGCAAAGACGTTATGGCCAGGTGAACCGGTTCCAGCATCCACCACAAGGCCACCCATACAGCCACGCCAGCCATCAGGCTCATGGTTGAGCCACTGTGTCCACCAACACCAAAATAGGCTAAAGCAGCAAAACCCAGTGGGCCGGCCAGTAATGCCACCCTTTTACCCCACATTGCCTTTGTTTTTGATGTTTCCATATCCCCATGTGTGCCTCAGCGCAGCGTTTTTGCAATCATTTGTGTAGCGCCGGCATGGCCGCGTACAAATTCCACAGCTGCCTGACCTGCCTTTTCACGTACATGTTCGTTTTCCAAGAGGTCCGCCAGGGTTGCCGAAAACACCTGTGCATCGCCTACCTTAAAGCCACAGCCGG
>CANHRE010000115.1 GCA_947463095.1 Flavobacteriales bacterium
AGCAGGCTCATCCTGGGTGGTCGTATTTCGCTGGGAATTGGTTTCTGTGCCGTGCTGCTCTCTATGCTGATAGGCATCAACGTTGGCATGATGGCCGGATACTACGGTGGGTTTGCCGATAGAACCCTGAGTTGGCTGATGGGTGTTTTATGGAGCGTGCCTTCCATGCTGCTGGCCCTGGCCATCAGCTTTGCCCTGGGTAAAGGTTTTGTTCCTATCCTGCTGGCGATAGGGCTGAGCACATGGGTTGATGTGGCGCGCATGGTACGCGGACAGGTATTATCGCTCAGGGAACGGGAATTTATTCAGGCCGGAAAGGTATTGGGTTATTCAGGGTTCAGAATCATGTTCTACCATATCCTGCCTAATCTTCGCCAGGTGTTGCTGGTTGTGGCGGCGTCAACCTTCGCCTCTGCCATTCTGCTTGAAGCTGGGCTGAGTTTTTTAGGTTTAGGCATTGCTCCACCTATTCCATCTTGGGGGAATATGGTTCGGGAGCATTATGGATATATGGTTTTGGGGAAGGCCTATCTGGCACTGGTTCCCGGGCTTACCATCATGGCAACGGTATTGGCCTTTCAGATGCTGAGCAATCACCTGCGTGAGCGCTGGGATATCCGCAAAACTTAATCAGTGCGGTTTGGCCAGCCAAAGGTCAGCCAATACCAATGCGGCCATAGCTTCAACAATAGGAACGGCACGGGGAAGCACACAGGGGTCATGACGGCCGGTTATTTCCAGCTGAACAGATGTTCCGCTGCTGTCAATAGTGTCTTGCTGTTTGGCAATGCTGGCAACCGGTTTGAAGGCCACCCGGAATAAAATGGGTGCACCGTTGCTGATTCCTCCCTGAATGCCTCCGGAATGGTTGGTTTTGGTTGATACTTTTCCGTCTCGCATTTCAAAAGAATCGTTGAGTTCGGAACCTTTTTGTTCCGTTCCTGCAAAGCCGCTTCCATATTCAAAGCCCTTCGCCGCATTGATGCTGAACATGGCCGCAGCCAAGCGGGCCTGTAACTTTCCGAACAACGGTTCGCCAATACCGGCCGGCACTCCCTGAACAACACAGGTGATGATGCCGCCAAGGCTGTCGCCTTCGGCCCTGGCTTGTTCAATGGCTGCAATCATCCGGTTAGAAACCTCAGCATCCGGACAACGCACTGGCGATTGTTCTACCACTTCCGGACTTACAGCAGCAACAGATCCTGTCCATTGAATCTGGTGTATGCTGCTTACCCAGGCGCAGATATTGGCAGACATTTGTTCGCGCAGCAGCATTTTTGCCAGCGCTCCGGCAGCAACCCAGCCGGCAGTAACCCTTGCCGATGCCCGTCCGCCGCCGCGATGGTCGCGTATGCCGTATTTCTCCCGATAGGTAAAATCCGCGTGTGAAGGGCGATATATGTCCTTTAAGGAATCGTAGTCGCTGCTGCGGGCATCCTTGTTCCTGATGATAATGCAAATGGGCGCACCCGTGGTTTTTCCTTCAAATATCCCGGATAACACTTCCGGAATATCATCTTCGCTGCGTTGGGTACTCAGCGCACTCTGGCCGGGCTTGCGCCGGGACAATTCGTGCAACAAAAGCGATTCATCAAAGTCAATGCCTGCAGGCATTCCGTCCACCATCACTCCGATGGCCGGCCCGTGTGATTCGCCGAAGCTGCTCACGCAAAAATGAGTTCCGAAGGTGTTAAACCCCATAGGGATGTTGTTCAATGCTCAAATTACACTTTTTAAGTTGATCCCAAAAGCCGGGAAAGGATTTAGCCGTGCACTGAATGTTATCCAGCACAATGGGCTTTATTACGGCAAGCGTGGCAAAGGCCATAGCCATCCGGTGGTCGTTGCCGGTTTCAATGTGCAGGTTATCCGGCAAGTTGAACGGCCGCGCATCCATTACCCATGAAGCCTCTTCAGGATAAAAGGCAACACCCATATTGCTGAAATTCTTCGCCAGCATGGCCAGTCTGTTAGACTCTTTTTGGGCAAGGTGGGCCACACCACACACCTTAATCTGCACCTTCCTTACCGCACAAGCCACAAGAAAGGCAGGAAGAAGGTCGGGAATGTCGCTGAAGTCTATCAGTGCTGGCAGCGCAACGGGCTGTGCCTGCCCCTGAAGCAGTATTCCTCCCAACTGAATCCATTTTGTTTGTACACCAAGTCCGGCAAACAATTCAGGAAGCGCGGAATCGCCCTGCAATGACGGACGGTATAAACCTTCAAGGGCAATGCTGCATCGCGGATTGAGGACGGACAGGGTATAGAAGAATGCCGCTGCCGACCAATCTGCTTCCAGAGGGATTAGATCCGGTTGCTGGTACATGCCCGGTGATATTTGGATTTCTGCCTTACAGGCATCATGTGTTGCGCGCACACCATAACACTCCATCAAGGCCGCGCTCATCTTCAGGTAGGGTTCGGAAACACGTTTTCCCCTGGTATGAATGATTTTTTCTCCGGGGAACAGGGGTGCAACCAGCATCAAGGCGCTGGCAAACTGGCTGCTGACGGACGTATCAATGCTCAGGGCTTGAAAATCAGGCAGACCCTTTTCGATGATTACCGGCGGATTCCCCACAGTGCCCGCATAGCGAATCTCAGCGCCGGCATCATTGAGGGCGTCAACAAGGGGGGAAATGTTTCGTTGAAGCATACTGCCACTGGCATCTAATGTTATCCTGCGATGCTCCGCCGACATCAAGGCCAGCATAAAACGGTAGGGTGCGGCGCCTTCTCCCACGCAAATTCGGGCCTGGCCACTTTGCAGCGCGTGGAATAGGTCCAGGCTGTCCTGACAATCACAATAGGATTCCAGCTTGTCCAGCGGTAAACCGGCAATGCGATGCAGCATCAGGATGCGATTGACCAAGCTTTTCGACCATGGTAGTTTGATGACTGCATGCCCGAATTCAGGCCCGGAACTAATTACATACGATGACATTCCAGGTAGTTGTTCAGTGCGTCTATGATCACTTCTAAAGAAGCGGCACCATCAATATCTGCATGCCCGGGTTCCCGAAGCATCACTATATTGATGGCATCATGTTGCATGTTTTTCTTGTCATAGCGGCACAGTTCAGCAATGGAATAAATGCCTTCCGCGCTGAACATAAGCGGTTCGAAATTTCTGTCGATCAGCGCGGCAATTGCTTCAAAATGATTCCTTCCAAGAAAACCCATTCTGTTTGCTATGAGTGACTCCATCCACATTCCTGCGGCAACCGCTGTTCCGTGTGCTACAGATTTACCTCTGTCCAGATACCATGATTCCAGCGCATGCCCCAGTGTATGACCGAAGTTGAGCAGTTTCCTCCTGTTCTCTTCTAACGGGTCTTCGGCCACAATCCTTGTTTTCACCGCAATGCTGCGCTGTAACAAGGAAACATCAGGTATATGGTTCAGGAGCGCTGTTTCCGAGATAAGGCGATATAATGCAGCGTCTGCAATGAGGCCGTGTTTCAGTATTTCTGCCCAGCCTTCGATTAAGGCATGGCGGTCCAGGGTGTTCAGGAAAGGCGGGTGTATGAAGATGGCTTCGGGATGGGCGAATGTGCCGATATAATTCTTCTTATGGAGCAGGTTGACCCCTGTTTTTCCGCCAACTGCCGCATCTGTCATGGCCAGAAGGGTGGTGGGGATGAGTACAAAAGGCATCCCGCGTTGGTAAACAGAAGCACTGAATGCGCCCAGGTCGCTGATGACACCGCCGCCCAGGCAAATCAGCAGGTCGTGGCGATTCGTATTCCAGGCAATCAGATGTTTCCAGATATGTTCAGCAACGGCCAGAGTTTTTTCAGCCTCACCGGGTTTGATTACCAGGGTATGCTGAAAAGTGGTATTCAGCAGGGGAAGGCAATGCTCTAGGGTGTGCTCATCGCAGAGCAGGATGCATTTTTTATGAGCTATAAGGGGCCTCAGCGCCGCATCGAGGTCCTCAATAAATTCCGGTTCAACCGGCTTTAATGGCTTCATATCTGTTTCGGTTTGCCGGATCTATGCTGATCAGCAGTTCGAAAGCCGTGTTTTTTTCATTCGGGGGAGCACCTTTAAAGATGTCCACCAGTTCCGCCACTTTGGCATTGAAGAATATTTTCAGGTACATGCTGTTCGGAAGAATCCTGGCCAGTTCCTGTACACCACGCAGGCCCTCCATAATGGTAACTCTGGCCTTATCCGGTTTGTCATACATAAGGTCCATGCCTTCTCTGTGATAGCTGTACATTAGGTTCCTCAGGGGAATAAACCGAGCGTCTAAAAGGTTCTCAACCAATGCATGCCGGTTGCGGTTGCTTCTCCCGTCACCGGGGTTCCAGCCGCTTTTACCCTGGCAAACATTGACAATATTACGGGCTTTCTGAAACATCATCGTCCCTCCTGCATTGCCAAAGGCGTCCATGTCGAAGCCGATAACCAGGTATGCATAATAGGCCAACACACTGGTAAGGTCCATCATGTTCTGGTTTTCCTGAAACTCCAGTTGTTCAAATTCCCGATAGCGGAAACTTACCAGCTCATCGCGATGCGAAAAAACCGATGTTTTGTATGCTGACAGATAAACAGGACGAACAGACTGGATTTGAATATTGG
>CANHRE010000116.1 GCA_947463095.1 Flavobacteriales bacterium
GACAGCAGCAACGTTGAACGCAACGCTCAGCGCCAGCGCCGGATCGGGTTTGAACTTTTGTCCATGCAATACCCCAACTGCCGTTCCCGACTGAACCACCCGAATGTTCCGCTTCAACAGTGACGAGATGTGACGCGTTGATTCCGAGATAATGTACATACCGTCGTCGAAATCAAACACTTCCGTTTCCGGGAGGAGCCACTCATTGACTTGCGGCAACTGCAACCTTTTATTGCTGGTGCCGTGGTTGCTTTTCTCTCCACCTGTTTGCCCTTCCTTTTGAACCACACCGAGAAAAAACCCTTCTCCCCCGCCGTTTCCCGGCCAATTGTACCAACAGGCGGTATTGCTCGTTCCGGGATTCAACCCCCAGGCTTCGGGCAGGCTTAATGAAACACTACGGGCATCTGGTTCGCGTAGCAATTGTTCCAGTTGCGCTTCATTTTCTAATGCGTTCAGCGTGCAGGTACTGTACATGAGGAAACCACCCGGTTTCAGCGCCGGCCACACTTCTTCAAGCAAACGCGATTGCCGGGCGGCACAGAAGCGAACCAAATCCGGCGTCCATTGCACACGTGCCTCCTCACTCTTGCGGAACATTCCCTCTCCACTGCACGGAGCATCAACCAGAATTACATCGAATAAATTCCGATGCACATGAAAAGCTGATGGGTCGGCCTGTGTGATGATGCTGTTCTGCCAACCCGATTTCACGATGTTTTCCTGCAACACACCTAATCGGCCTTTTATGGGTTCATTGCTCACCAAAACCCCATTGCCGGATATCAGGTTGGCCAGATGAACACTCTTACCACCCGGGGCGGCACATAAATCCAAAACCACCGGATGCTCCGGCAGTTGCAGCATTGAAAAAACCTTGCCCACCAGTTGACTGCCGGATTCCTGAACATAATACGCGCCGCCGTGAAACCAAGGGTCATAAATAAACGAAGGCCGTTCATCCAACATAAAGCCAATCGGGTTCCAGGCCAGCATCCTGCCCGGGTACAATCGCAAAAATTTGCGCGGATGCACGTTCACAGAAACCCCCGTTGCAGCATAAAATGCTTCTCTGCGCTGCCCGTATTCGGCGGGGTAATCCCGCTGCAAGCGATCCAGAAATGCTGCCGGTAACTCCACCTTGCAAAAAAAGTATATTCCCCTAAAAGCATCACGATGCCCAAACCTTTGACTATCTTTGTAGAACAACATAATTTTGCCTCCAATGAATACAACAAAAGCGACTGTTCCCACGCCCATTTTTGAAAACCAGGGGAACAAGTTTTACGGTGAGTTACGCACTGCTGTGGATGAGTTTTTTAAGAAAAAAGGAATTAAGAAAACTGGCGACAGCCGTCTTTACATCAAGACAACCATCATCATGGTTGCCGTACCCCTGTTCGTAGGACTTGCTTTGTTCGCTGGATTCCCCATATGGGTTTCTGTTGCCCTGTTTGCCCTGGTAGGCGTTTTTCACGCCCTTGCCGGTTTCAACATCATGCACGATGCCTGTCATGGTAGCTTCTCTTCCAAAGGAAAAGTAAACAGTTGGTTTGGTAACATCATGAGCCTGCTTGGAAGCCATGCCTTCATTTGGAAAACCAAGCACAATGTAATTCACCACACCTACACCAATGTAGATGGAATTGATGACGATATTGCCAAAATTCCTGCCCTTCGCCATTGCCCTACCCAACCTTGGAAACCGGTTCATCGCTTCCAGCACGTTTATATGATGGGGCTCTACGCCATCAGCTCCGTGTTCTGGATGTATGTTGCTGACTTCGAAAAGTATTTCAAGCGCCGCGTATACACCACCGATCTGCCGAAGATTCCCCTTCACGAACACGTGATTTTCTGGGCTACCAAGTTGTCCTATTCTCTGGTGTATATGGGCTTGCCCATGTATTTCCTAGGCGTAGGACCCGGCCTCCTGTGTTTCTTCTCGCTGCACATCACTCTGGGCATCATCCTTAGTTGCGTGTTCCAGATGGCGCACGTTGTAGAAAAAACCCATTTCGTTGAAGCGCAGATAGACGCACGCGTACGCATTCCTCAGGAATGGGCCGTGCACCAAATGGCTACTACTGCAAACTTTGCACCTAATTCACGTTTCTGGACCTGGTTTACAGGTGGTCTGAACTTTCAGGTAGAACACCATCTGTTCCCGCAAATAAGCCACGTGCATTATCCTGACGTGCGTAAAATTGTGCAACAGGTAGCTGCAAAATACAATGTGCCTTATCTGGAATATCCTACCTTCCGAGAAGCATTCGTGTCGCACATGCGGCTGATGCGCATGCTCGGTACCGGAAGGGATCTGGAGTTGGCGCATGCCTGATTAGACGAAGTACACCCTGGTGGTGTTCTCCATAAAAACGTGTTCATGTATTCCCGCCTTTTACTCCTCCTGTTCCTTGTCGCCACTTTAGGCGCCTGCAGGAAAACCGACGGTACCTATTGGGATGCCGAATATCTCGCTCCCATCGCCCGTGCTGATATTGCGCTGGACCAATTGTACACTGGTAATCTGCTGAATAAGGCCGGAGACAGTAGTTACTCTCTGGAATACAGCCAGTTGGTGTACACCAGCAATCGTCTCGACGGAATTAAAATTCCTGATACGGTAGTTACC
This sequence comes from Flavobacteriales bacterium, assembly GCA_947463095.1. Classification (GTDB taxonomy): domain Bacteria; phylum Bacteroidota; class Bacteroidia; order NS11-12g; family UBA955; genus REEB481. The sequence goes on from CANHRE010000116.1 coordinate 2,636, forward strand.
CGTTATTTCACTTTGAAAACCCTTCGCCTGAACGACCAAAGTCTCACGCGAAGAGTTACCCTTGCAGAAATAAACCCGGCTTTTATTCTTGCCCATGGAAGCACCCAGGTGCTTCCCGCACAGAACCTAACCAACCTCACTCCCGTTGACCTTGATGCAAGCGCATTCTTTGAATACGCTACACTTGACAGCGGTTGGTTAACCATGGAGATTTACAACGAACTTCCGGTGAACCTTTCCGAGGTGACTTTCGAATTGCGTAACAAAACCGACAATTCGGTAGTGAGTACCCAAACTTTTTATAACCTGGCTCCTAACACACGGCAAAGTTCTAAGACCTCTCTTTCTGGTAAAACGGTTTACAAAACACTGACCGCGCAGATTAAGACACTGAAAACAGACCCCAGCTCCGGGCCTGTTGTTGTGGATGCCTTTAAAGGTGTTCAATTGAACCTGTCCGTAACAAACCTAAAACCACGCGCTGCCACCGCCGCTTTTCCCAGCCAGAATGTGTTGACACAGGACGAGGGTACGAGCATGGAAATGGGTGGACCGGAACTCAAATTTGTTCAAGCACGCAGGGGTACTTTGCGCATCAGAATTTCTACCACGATCCAGGAAAACCTGACAATGACCTTCCGCCTGCCAAACGTGGTGAAGAACGGTCAAAGCGTAGAACGCATCATTAAAGTACCCGCGGCTGTTCCCGGTGAAACAAAACGCTATGTGGAAGATGTGGACATGAACGGCTATGTGGTCGATTACCGTGGGAAAAATCCTTCTGTTACAGATACAGTGAATACCTTCCACCAGATTGTACTGGTGAACCTAGACAGCAGCGGTCGAAAGGTGAATGTATCGCTGGATGACAGCGTTCGCGTTGAATACGGTATTGTTGATGTTGAACCGGAATGGGCCATTGGCTATTTCGGAAAATCCAACGAGCCCGTTACTGGCACACAATCTGTTGACCTTTTTAAAGGAATCGGGGGGTCTCTAGAACCTGAAAACGTTGCTGTCAAAGTGCGTGTTTCGAACGGTGTAGGAGCACAGGGTCGAGTGCTCATAAATAGCCTGGAGAGCCAGAACACCTTGAGCAAGTCCAAAGTTTCTCTGGTTGCTCCTTCCCTGCTGGGTGTGAATACAGACATCAACGCTGCCACGTTTAAACCCTGGGCTCCCTGGGAAACATTCTACTACCTGAACACGGGCAACTCTAACGTGCGTAACTTCATTGGAAACCTACCCGATAAAATTGGATACGACCTAAACCTGCAGATGAACCCCAATGGAAACACCACCGGGTGGAAGGATTTTATTTATCACGACAAACCGCTGAACGTATATCTCGATGCGTCTATGCCCGTAAGTTTCAAGAGTCCGGGCGTGTATTTCCGCGACACACAGGTGTTGAACATGGGCTCTATTAAAGGTGTTGAACAGGCGAAGAGCGCCATACTGAAAATATATGCTGAAAACGATTTTCCGGTCACCATCAATATGCGTGCTTATTTGCTGGATGCCAATCAAAAGGTACTGGACAGCATCACACCAGAAGAACAGATACCCGCTTCCATAGTGAACACTGCCACAGGCACCGTGGTAACCAGGTCAACAGCCACCCTTCTGGCGCCTGTTTCGGAAATGGGAATGAATCATTTGCGCGCAGCTCGCTACATCGTGTTTGTGCCGCGTTTGAATACAGAGGGTTCCGATTACAGGAA
>CANHRE010000117.1 GCA_947463095.1 Flavobacteriales bacterium
CACTTACCACTTACCACTTACCACTTACCACTTACCACTTACCACTTATCCCTTACCACTATCCAAGCAGCCTTGATTTTTGCATCCTTTTTCATCAAGGAAAAAGTAAGAGAAAAGAATAGAATATGGTTGATTCGGTGTTGGGGTTAAAAATCAAAATCGTCAGAAATAGACTGCTAACCCCTTGATAATTTGCACACTAACTGTTCAATAAAAAACGTTTTGGACAGCAGTGATATCCAACACATGGTGCGATAAGCATCGCAGCCGCTATAACAGATGCTTATAACGGTTATAAAGCCGAATGTCTTGGCGAACTTTAACCATATCGCTTTGTTTATTTATTATGTTCCCTTTTTTCCTCCGCCGGGGCCTGCTTTTATCGGTGCTGACTGCATTCGCCGCCAGCCCTGCAATGGCACAAAAACAGAATCACCAGTGGCGTTTTGGCAATGCAGGCGGAGTATCCTTCAACAGTGCGCCTCCTGTTGGCGTTTCCGGTTCACAGGTGCGCACCTCGGAAGGAAGCGCCTCTGTAGCAGACCGTCTTACAGGCAAATTGTTGTTTTATACGAATGGCGTAACGGTATATAATGCCCAGGATAATATAATGCTCAATGGCAAAGGCTTGCTTGGGGGTGATTCGATGATGCTTTCTTCAACCACGGCGGCGGTTATCATGCCCAAACCTGGGAGTTCCACCTTATTCTACCTCGTCACGATTGACGAACAGTATTCGTCTGGCAACGGGGTGCGCTATAACCTGGTAGACATGACCCTGGACGGAGGACTTGGCGGCATCGTTGCAGGAGAGAAGAACGTCGCCCTGTTTAATACCGATTCTGAGAAGCTGGAGGTGGTTCCTGCAGCGAACGGGAAAGATTTGTGGCTCATCACCCATGACAATCCCGGTAATACCTTCTATGCCTTTCTGCTCACCACCGCCGGGTTTATGAAAACACCTGTTGCCTCATCTGTAGGGGGAACCCAGGGCAATGGTGCCGGCCACCTGAAGGTAAACAGGCAATTCAACAGGCTGGCTTTGGGAAATACGTTTGACGGAACCGTTGAAGTGTTTAAGTTTGATAACGCCACTGGGGTCGTTTCGGCTTATGCTGCATGGAAACTGGACCTCACCCAGTTGACATCGCCGCTGATTTACGGTGTTGAATTTTCTCCGAATGGCAAGTTGTTGTATGTGAGCAACCTGGAGCGGGTATTACAATATGATATTTCCGGCACCAACCCATCAGTCATAGAACAGTCTGTCGTAAACCTTACAAAAGCTTTTTCACAACCCGCATCGCTGCAACTGGGTCCGGATGGCAAGATTTATATCAACTCCGGATCGCTGGACGCCATCAACTGCCCCGACAAGCCCGGTGAGGATTGCGGCTATCAGCGGGGTACCGTTTCCAACCTATCCGGTGGTGGCGGCTATGGATTGCCTAAATGGGTGTACTATCCCGGTGATGGGCCGCTGATGGCCGGCAAGCCGGCCATCCTGGTGTCGGATTCCTGTTTTGGTAACGAGATGAATTTCGGCCTGTCGGCTAACTCCGGTTTCACGGGCATCACCTGGAACTTCGGCGACCCCCAATCCGGTGCGGCCAACAGTGCCACTGGCGCAAGCGCCAAACACAAATTCTCGCAGCCCGGCTTCTATAACATTCGCGCCATATTGACCACCCCATGCGGAACGGATACCTCCTTCCTGGTGAATCTGGAGATTGTTGACTGCAAGAATGTATGCAAAGGCAGTATTGAAGTGACTCCCGATTACTGTCTGGCAACAGCTCAGCAATTCAAGGTGAAGAGTGCCAATAAAGTGCTGGGCGCCCAATGGAATTTCGGCGATCCTGCCAGCGGGTTGAACAACACATCCCTTTCCCTGAGTGCCGCCCATGTGTTTTCCGATACCGGAACCTTCAAAGTGCAGTGCATCGTGAACCTCGACTGTGGCAGTGATACCCTGTTTATCATTGTGCGTATTGTGGCCTGCCCCGAACCTCCTGCGTTTTGCAACCTCAACATCCCCAATGTGTTCACCCCAAATTTCGACAGCCTGAACGATGTGTTCACCGTTACCGGCGACTGCAGCTTCGGGAACTATGAGCTGCTGGTGTTTAACCGCTGGGGTGAACTGCTCTTCCGGTCCCTGAATCCTGCGGAAGCATGGAAAGGAACCTACCGCGGCAACGACTGTCCGGAAGGCGTGTATTTTTATCTGCTCAATTACAATTTTCTTCAGAAGCCGCGCAACAGCAGCAGCGGAACCATCACCCTGATCAGGTAGCCACAGGATACCCGCTTCCCCGGGGAACGGTGTCCACATCAAAACCCCTTCAGTACCTTTGCCGCAACATCATCCGGCATTTCCGGAAACCGCCATCAGCAGCTTATGAACCACAGAATCATCATCCGCAACGCACACATCGTCAACGAAGGACGCATCGAGGTTTCCGACCTGCTCATCGGCGACGGGCTGATCCTGAACATCGGCGATATCCCGGATGAACCGGGCACGCGGGTCATCGACGGCAGCGGTAAATACCTCCTGCCCGGCATCATCGACGGTCAGGTGCACTTCCGCGAGCCGGGCCTCACCCACAAGGGCGACCTGCACTCCGAAAGCCGCGCCGCCGTTGCTGGAGGCGTTACTTCCTTCATAGACATGCCCAATACGGTGCCCAATGTGCTGACCATGGAACTGTTGCAGGAGAAGTACCGCCTGGCTGCCGAAAAATCGCTGGCCAACTTCGGCTTCTTTCTGGGCGTGAACGGCGATAACCTGGACGAAATCCTCCGCACCGACACCTCAGACCTGCTGGCCGTGTCCGACGACGGATTGTACTTCAGCGGAAAAGGAAACCTGCTGGCGGATAATCCCGAAACGCTGGAGAAGCTGTTCGCCGGCTGCCGCGCCATCATTGCCATACACTCCGAAAAGGAGCAGCTGATTGAAGAGAACGAAGAGCGGTTCCGTGCAGAATACGGCGAAGAAGTGCCCTTCCATTGCCATCCGCTCATCCGCAGCGAACAGGCCTGCTACGAAGCCACCGAACGGGCCATATCCCTGGCCGAAAAACACAAGGCCCGCCTGCACATCCTGCACCTTAGTACAGCTGCGGAAACACAGCTCTTCCGCAACGACATTCCCCTGGAAGAAAAGAACATCACCACCGAGGTTTCCGTGCACCATCTGTGGTTTTCAGACGAGGACTACGCGAAATGGGGGCCCTTGATTAAATGGAACCCCGCCATCAAGGCCGAAAAGAACAAGCGCGGACTGATGCAGGCGCTGCTGGACGACCGCATTGACATCATCACCACCGACCACGCGCCGCATACCCTGGAGGAGAAGAACAAGCCCTATTTCAAATCCATGTCCGGAGCACCCCTGGTGCAGCATTCCCTGAACGCCATGCTGGAGTTTTACAGGCAGGGCATCATCGGGCTGGAGCGCATTGTGCAGAAGATGTGCCACAACCCGGCAACCCTGTACAGCATCGAAAAACGGGGCTTCATCAGGGAGGGTTACCACGCCGACCTTGTGCTGGTGGACCTGAACAGCCCCTGGACGGTAAGCAAGGAGAACATCCTGTACAAGTGCGTCTGGTCGCCCCTGGAAGGCACCACCTTCCACAGCAAGGTGACGCATACCTTCGTGAACGGACATCCGGTGTACGAAGCAGGGCGCTTTGACGAAACCCGCAAGGGCATGGCGCTGAAGAAGAAGCCGGCGAATACCTAAAACCTTATGTTTCAGGGCCGGAGGCTGCTCATCGCCACAAAACACGGCAAGGAACAGGTTCTTGCGCCCCTGCTGGAGCAGTCTTTGGGCGTGGTCTGCTTCACCCATTCCGGCTTTGATACCGATTTATTAGGCACCTTCAGCGGCGAGGTGGAACGCACCCTGGATCCCATCAGCGCCGTGCGTGAAAAGTGCCGGCTGTCGGCGGAGGCCTCCGGCTGCGACCTGCTGTTGGGCAGCGAGGGCTCCTTTGGACCCCACCCCCTGATTCCTTTTGTGCTTGCCAACGAAGAGGTGCTGCTGTTTATGGATGTTCGGAACAACATTGAAATAATGGCCAGGATGGTCAGTACAGAGACCAATTTCAACGGAAGAATCCTAGAAGACCTCGATGCCCTTCATGCATTTGCGCAGGTATGTGGATTCCCGG
>CANHRE010000118.1 GCA_947463095.1 Flavobacteriales bacterium
AACGGTGCGCCATCCAATTGCTTCCGTATCGGTGGGCTTCGAGGGCCTCAGCCACCGATTTAATTACCACTTTTAAAAACTATAACTCAGCATAAGCTGGCCAACGTTTTTATTCTCTTCACCTGTTATCGCTCAGAGGATTATAATGCCTGCATGAACGGTGCGCCATCCAATTGCTTCCGTATCGGTGGGCTTCGAGGGCCTCAGCCACCGATTTAATTACCACTTTTAAAAACTATAACTCAGCCCCACGGCGGGTAAGATAGGTAGCTGATCCACCCTTTGGGATTTTGAGCGGTCAAAGTAAAAGATGTTGGCCCGGTTATAGGCATTGGTGCAGGTTGCGGTGAGCTGTAACTCCCGCTTTTTATCCATTTTCCATTTTTTCTGGAAATTGATATCCAGACGGTGGTAAGAGGGAAGTCGGCCCTGATTCAGCCCGGCGTAGTTGATGCCCAGGCTGCCATTCACTTTTGTATAGTCTGAGGAGATGCCTTGTTTGAAGTCGAGTTTCTCATAGAAACCCTGTGTTTGGGTGAACGGGAAACCGCTTCCGAAATTCCAGCGAATACTTACCAGTGCGTTGCCGGCAGGATCCAGATTATAACTGGCCAGCAGGTTGATGTTGTGACGGCGGTCAAACACAGGAGCATATTTATTGATGCCGTCAAAACGTGTTACATAGGTCAAGGAATACACCGCCCAGAAATACCATTGCTTGCGCTCGTATTTGTAGCGGAAGTCAGCTCCTGATGCCGTTCCGGTTTCAATAAGGTAATCCTGCTTCAGGCGTTCCGGCTTATCGCGGTTCTTATCGTTGTCGTCAAACAGCTTATCGCGGTTGATGTTGGTAATCTGGGTAAAATCTTTGAAGTAAACTTCGGCAATGAAGTTGTGGGCAGGAGCGGGATCCCATTCCAGGCCAGCCACCAGGTGCCGTGCTTTTTGCAATTTGTGGTTTACTGTTTGCCCATTAAAGGTAGAAGGAAGGTTTTCAGGGCCGCTCAGAAAACCGTAGAACAGGTTAACTACATCCCGGTCGCTAACTGCCGACATCAGGTTCTGGCTGTAATAACCACCGGCAAATTTCAGGCTGAAGCGCTTGCTGAATGAATACTTGGCAGACAATCGGGGTTCAATACTGCTGTTGCCCAGCGAAGCATAGAACAAGCCGCGAATGCCCGGCTGGATTACCCAACGGTTCTTTACCCAGCGGTACATGCTGTAACCGGTAATTTCCGTGGTGTTTTCAAACTGCTTGATTAAGCGGTTGTTGGGATTGTAAATCTGGAATTCCGTGCGAAATCCGTTGATTTCTGCGCCATAACGGAATTCATTCTTGCCGCTGGGATAGGTAAAGTTCAATCCCACATTAAAACCGTTAATCCCGCTGCTGCGTGGTTTTTGATCGGATTCTAATTGCTTGATCAGGTAATCGGAATAGGTGAAGAAGCCGTCAATCCGTGTTTTGGATTCGTCGGGTACCAGCAAGAATTTAGCACCGAAGCCATTGCTGCGCCAGTTGTATTCTGTGGTTCCCGGGAATGCCACACGATCACCCAGGCGGAATCCGAACAGCTTGAGGTAGCTGCCGCTGGATCCGGTGAAACTCATCTTCGCATGCAGGTCGCCAAAGGTGTAGGGCAACTTATCCGGATCGGCGTATTGGTAAAACAACTGCGAACTTTGGCGCAGGAAGGAATTTCTGTACGATACCGCGTAAGAGCTGCTTCCGGAGCCCTGCCTGAATTTCTTCATCGGTCCTTCCAGCAACACCTTGCTGGTAAACGGGTTAATGGCCACCTTGCCTTTGTGCATGGTTTTATCGCCGTCGCGGGTGCGCACGTCCACAATGGCAGAAACGCGGCCTCCGTATTCGGCATTGAAGCCCGCAGAATACACATCGGTGCTGCGGATCATGTCTGTTTCAAACACCGAAAACAAACCGATGCTGTGGAAAGGGTTGTAAATGGTCATGCCATCCAGCATCACCTTGTTCATCACCGGAGAACCTCCGCGTATGTATAGCTGTCCGCCCTGGTCGCCGCTGAACACCACACCGGGAAGCACCTGCAGGTACTGCAGCAAATCGGGTTCCCCGCCCACGCTGGGCATGCGGGTAATGTCGCGTCGGTCAATGGTGGTGGTGCCAATCAGCACTTCGCGCTGCTTGCGTGCGTTGCGCGCCGTGATGGTGATGTTCTTCAGCTCGATGACCTTCTTCTTCAGGTAAAAGTTCTTCTTGAAGTTCTTTCCCGCAATCACCGTGATGTTCTCAGAAAAATCTTCATAATCATCCTGGAGAAACACCAAAACATAATCGCCAATAGGCACAGCGGTGAAGTTGAAAAAACCCTCTGCGTCGGTAAGGGCGATGTATTTAGTCCCGGTCAGGCTCACCTGAACACCCTGCAGCGGAACCCCGCTTTCGCTGTCATACACTACGCCGCGCACATCCGGGTTCTGGGCCATCAGCCCACCAGCGCAAAACAAAGAAATTACCAGAGTCAGAAAAGCGGTACGCATTGTCAATGCCGCGAATATAAACAGGAACAACGGCCAGCCGTATTCATTTGAGTAATGGCCCGCTTATGTAGTATTTTTGCTTCACTGGAACAGGAAGACTTTTATATCGAATCAGGAAGGTATGTCTTCACTGCGGCATATCATCTGAAGCGCGGACATTGCTGTGGTTCAGGATGCAGGCATTGCCCGTATGATCCGCCCCATACAGAACAGAACCGACATGTGGCCGAGGATGCTCCGTGTCCTGTTTCACAAGCGGGAAAAGCCTCCCTGTTGAAAAAGCCTTAATCAGTGCATCGGTATGGGTCGTCTGAATGTCCTGTAACTGCAAAATCATCGTAGCAAAAATTAAAGGCCCTGGCCGTAATCTTGCTGATATGCGCCCTTAGGTAACTGCCCCGCTGGCTGTCGGGGGCATAGCCGTAACCGATACCACCAGCCGTGATGTTATCCATAGTTACAGTTTCGGTTTTAAACACATAGTTGTTGGCAGTCAGGTAAGTAACCTCCACACTCACTAAATCCAGCGGGAACGCTGTTTTGTTATGCACCGCCACGCGGATGTCGCTGAAGCCTCCGAGCGGCAAAGGGGTCTTTAAATCAATTTCAGCCTCAATGTATGATTCCCAATTGTTGCGTAAATCGAACTTAGCCTTTACATCGGCAGCTTCAACAGCCTGCTTTTGCTGCTCCTGCTGCTGCACCTCTATCAGTTGCTCCTCAGCAGCTGCCTGTCGTTCTTCAACTACTTCTTTTTCCTCCTGAACCTGGGCCGCTTGTTGTTGTGTCGTCGTTAGTTTCTGGTGTACCTCTTGATTCCTTTTCCAAAGAATGAAAACCACAATCAGCACAAACACGGTGAATATGCCTGCGGCAAGGAATATTTTAGCCCTGGGGCTTAACCGGAAGGCCTCCTGGACGGAATCTCTGTCTTGCGGCATAGGTGGGGTATCTGTGGCGGCAAACACCTCCGGTTCCGGCAAAGGATTTTCTGCAGCAGGCGCTTCAGGCGGGGGAGGCGGCAGCGGTTCATCATGCTCAGGCGGGAAAGGCGGTGGCACGGGCGCCAGCAAATGCGCCAGCTCTTCCAGTTCCGAAGCCTTTACCCAGGCCCTCATGCCATCGCGCCACACATGGTAATCAGCTTTTAAACCCGCTTCCCGCAGTTCTTCAGGAGTAAAAGGCCCGCCTTGTGACTTGCCGTCGTGAATGAAGTAACGCATAAAGAAGCATCAAAATAAATCACTTCCAGGGAAATTCCGGCATGAACGGTCA
>CANHRE010000119.1 GCA_947463095.1 Flavobacteriales bacterium
CCTGGAAGGCAACGCATCTCGCCTGAAGGGCTCCGTTTCGCTCGGCGTATTGGGTTCCAGGATGATGCTGGATATTCCCTTGCGCAAAAACAGCACCAGCCTGTTGGTTTCAGCACGGCGCAGCTATCTCGATTTCATGGCCGATGTTTTTGGACGGATCAGCGGCGCCACCGATACACTGGGAAATAACGGATACTACTTCTATGATGCCAACCTGAAGTTGACCCATCGCTTTTCCAAGCGCAGCCGTATTCAGGCGCTGGGATATATCGGAGAAGATCGCTTGTATTATACCGATTATAGTCGCTATGGAAGTGACAGCATCGTGAACAAAGAGCGCCGTAATCAACAAAACAGTTGGGGAAACACCCTGGGTTCGCTGCAATGGAATTACCACAGTGCTTCAGGCATACAATTGGAAGCCATCGCATTTTATACTTCTTATGCCTATTCATTTCTTCAGGGATTTGCGATGAATAGTGAAAACCTGAAGTTAAATACACGCATCAACCAGACAACCGAATACCGTTTTCTGTCGGGTATAGACCAAAGCGGAATCAGGGCTCAGGCTGAAGTGCCCTTGCGCCCTGCGCTGAAACTGAAAGCCGGATTTCAGACCTCCAGGTTGTACCTGCAACCCGGCTTGCGTATTTATTCCAATCAATTAAATCAGGCGTACAGCAGCACACGTGAAGGCGATCAGGCACGCAGCGCCATGGAATTATTCGGTTTTTATGAATTACTCTGGCAGCCGGATCAACGATTGCTGGTACAGGCCGGCGTGCATCATTCAGGTTTTAAGGTTAAGGAGGGTTGGTATTTGAATCCCCAGCCGAGGCTGCAATTGAAATGGAATCCCGCAGGGCCATTATGGGTGCGATTCGGTTATTCAACCATGCAACAGTTTTTTCATCTGCTCAGTAATCCGAGTATCGGCTTACCTTCTGATTTATGGGTACCCAGCACGGATTCCATCCGACCGGAACAGGCCGGACAATTTTCGGCAGGCATGACCCTGAACCTGAAACGTTTTCAGTTTTCCGCAGAAACATTTCACAAGCAATACCGCAACCTGCTGGAATACAAAGAGGGTGCAGATTACCTGACCACCGGCATCAATTGGGAGCAGAATGTTACTTCGGGAAGCGGCCTGAGCTACGGCTATGAAGCCATGCTGGAGAAGGTGAGCGGGCGCACCCGGGGCTGGATTTCCTATACCTGGTGCAAGGCTACCCGCAGTTTCGCGGAAATCAACGGCGGCAAGTCTTTCCCTTATCGCTACGACCGGCGTCACAATCTGGCCCTTGTCATTACCCATACGTTCAAACCGGGCATGTACGCCTCAGCGGTATGGACCTACAACAGCGGATTTGCCGTCACGCAGCCCATACAGCGCTACCCGGCACCGCTACCCAATGAACCCTTCAGAGAGGTATATATTTACGGTCCGCGGAACGGCTATCGCACCCCCGATAATCACCGTTTGGATATTAATTTCAGTCTGGAGAAGAAGAAGAAATACTATACCCGAACCTGGAACCTCGGCCTGTTTAATGTATATAATCGGGTAAACCCATTTTACCTGCAACTGGGTTATGACGATCAGGGAAGAAGACGCCTCTACTCAGTCAGCTTCCTTCCCTTGCTGCCCAACATCAGCTGGAGGGCCACGTTAAATTAAGATGATGAGGACCTTGTTGTTTGAAACCCCTTTCATCCTGAGCCAGTTTACCCTGCCTGCCCCCACTGTGGTTCGACATGCTCACCATGACACGCAGCAAGACACCGTGGGGGTGGGGGAGCGAAGCCGAAGGGAAGGACATCCTGAGCCTGTAAGCCCCTGTCATCCTGAGCATGTAAGCCCCTGTCATCCTGAGCCTGTAAGCCCCTGTCATCCTGAGCATGTAAGCCCCTGTCATCCCGAGCATGTAAGCCCCTGTCATCCTGAGCATGTAAGCCCCTGTCATCCTGAGCATGTAAGCCCCTGTCATCCTGAGCATGTAAGCCCCTGTCATCCTGAGCATGTAAGCCCCTGTCATCCTGAGCCTGTCGAAGGACGCTGTGGGCAGGCACCATGACACACCTGACACAATAACAATAAAAAAAATGAACCGCAATACCCGGAAACTGAAATACAGCATGATGCAACAAGGATTAGCCCTGATGCTGTCCTGTTTTTGTTTCCAGGCATGCACCAAAGTGGTGGATATAGATCCGGGCCAGGGGGTGCGCCCGGCGCCGGTTTTTTATGCGTTCATCGCACCGGATTCTCCCATGTTGTTTTATTGCTGGAAGACCCAGGCAATCACCGACCCTGAACCTTTGCTTCCCATTGCCAACGTTGATATTCGCTGGTATCGCAACGGGAATTTACTGGGGAATGCGTTATATCAGGCGGCAGGAAGATATACATCGTCAGCTCCGGCCCCCGCGGCTGGGGAACGAATTTCGCTGCTGGTGAATCATCCGGTACTTTCCTGGCAACTGCCTGTTCAGGTTCCGGGTAAGGTAACAATACAAAATCCGGATACTGCAAGCATCCTCTTGCCACCGGGAGGGCGTTACTTCAGCATGAGTTTTAACCTGAGCGATACCGCAGCCACAGAAGATTTCTACCGATTATATCTGCTGCATACTCGATACCGCTACGTGGATAATGGCGGCAGCAGAGATTCTGTGCTCACCACGATTAAAGAGGAAATCAGCGGCAGCGAAAATGCCTTTATCTACAACGCCGTGAACCGCCTGAATAAAACAGAAATTCTGTTTACCGACGAAGCATTAAACGGACTTAATAAACGCCTGCGCTTTGGCACATTTAACCTCCCCAGAACGGGGTTTGGCGGACCTTACAGAACCGTTGGCATGACTATAGTACTGGAGCGTTTGGATCAGTCATTATACCGCTATTATAATGACCGCGCCTTGCACCTGTCCTTGCTGGGAACTCCGGTAGGGCAGGGCGGTGGCATCTTTTCCAATGTTCCCGGTGGATATGGGGTGGTAGGCGCTTACACGGCGGATGTGTTTTATATACAATTCTGAATTTCAGTCTAATCACTGCTGTCCAAAACGTCTTTTAATGAACTGTTAGTGTATTAATTATTAAGGGGTTAGATTTTAATTATGACGTTTTAGATTTTTACCCCCCCCCAACCGAATCAACCATAATCTATTCTTTTCTCTTACTTTTTCCTTGATGAAAAAGTAAGCAAAAAATCAAGGCAGCAAATGATGAAAGGCGCACACTGGCAATCAGCCGAATGCCGGCGGTGATCTCCTCGTTCCTCGGAGCTTCCTTGGCATTTAGCGTCTGCTTGCGGCGTTTAACGCCTCCCATCATTTGAGGCCGGTCTTTTTGCGGCGTTGTTTGGATGTGGTTGGTGGTATGGGTGATAAACGGTTGCGGTCAACCTCCACCTGTTGGGAAACAACTTGCGCGGAGTACCAGGAGTGTAGATAAGCCCCGGAGGGGCGGCATATTTGATTTTTACGGTACTGCCACAAGTTCGGTATAGTCATGCCCTTTGAAGGTATTGCCCTAATTCCATGGTGGCTGAATTCTATTTGGACAGAAGTTTCCGAACTTGCATTTGTAAAAAACCAGTCTTAATTTAGTATTTAATAACCCCATGCCCACCCGCTCCAAAA
>CANHRE010000120.1 GCA_947463095.1 Flavobacteriales bacterium
GTGACTAAAGTTACTGCCCCGTAATGACCAGTAATGGAACTTTGCCCCATGATAGACCCAACACGGCTTCCAAAGGCTGGAATGCCTGGATGATACCCATACCACACCTTTCGGCACCACCCAGGAGTTCATATTCTGCAGGTTCCGTAAGGGAAAATAAAGTGGCGCATTTAGTTGTAAGCTGATGCTCATTGCATGAACCGGCCGGCGCTTGTGTATCATTGTTTCTCGCCGTAGCTATTGCCGCAATTCCACCCGGGTAATAGGATCAAAACAGCGCTGTGGGAACGCTATTGCATCTCATTCGACTGTAGCCGTTGCACTTAAACGCACAAAGCCGAAGTCTTTTGAGCATCAGAATAGTTTTGATACAGTATCCATCGTTAAGAACATTTTATGGCTATCCGGAAGCATGATAAAATCGTATTTGCTGTAAAAATCAATTGCGCTTTGATCAATAGGATCAACAACTACAGCCATAGAAGCTACACTTTGCACAGAAGCTAAGTATGCTCTTTTCAACGCATCAACAAGGAGTAATTCACCAAGCCCTTGCCCAATGTGGGCTTTATCTAATGCAAGTCTTCCAAGCAAAGTCACGGGTAAATCAATATAGGAGCCCGGCAATCTTTTTACTACCTCAGGAGGCAGTTGATCTCTCTTAATACTTGAACTTGAAAGCGTATAATAACCTTTTACCAGGTTGTCTTCTTCCGAAAGGATGAAGCACGCTGATATACGCCTCCTAACATCCTGACTTGCTTGTTTATGTATATAACCATTAAGCAAATTCTTCCCACAATCGAAATTTTCTTTTATTTGTCTTGAACTTAAGGCGGCAGTAACATAAAAATTATCCATTATGAACTTTCAGGAACTTATTATATTTAGAAACTGCGGATTTCAAAGAATCATTGGGTTCAATATCTCTGGTGATGGCATCAAAAAACACCTCTTGGTCTTTTCTGGATGCTAAGATGGCATTGTGTTTTTCAATGATCATGGTAGATCTCTCTATTAGAACCTGGATAACATAATCCGTCAAGTTTCTATACCCACCCAGCTGAGCTGCATATTCAAAAAGCTCTTTGTGCTCTTTAGGAAGACGCGTGTCAAAGCGGGCTTTATCGAGTGTTTTCATGGCGATTGGTATTTCTAAAGACAAATGTACGGATAATCTCCGTACATACGAGGTTTATCGAGCATTCCGGGAAACTGACCCTTCATTTGCATTTAGCTGACCTGACGGCACGATGCCGGCGCCTCCTGATCCAATGCCGAAAACAAGCCGGCCCCAAACGTTTCGCTCCGCTTCCGGTTCGCTGAGTTTTATGCCTGCGAAATACCACTGCGCTCATAATTTGCGCAACATGCTCGTGGCCGGAGGCTTGCTTTAAATCCGCATCAACCAAACTACATTTGAACTCATGCGAAGTTTGTTTCTTTCCGTTTTCATGCTGCTGGCATCGCTGCTCCAGGCTGCCGTTTGGCGTGTGGGTCCCTCAAGAAGCTATACCATGTGCAGTCAGTTGTCTGCTTTGGTGAAAGATGGCGACTCTGTGTTTATTGATGCCGCCACTTATGTAGATGATGCGCAGGTTACCTGGACCGCCAACCGCCTGCTGATACGCGGTGTGGGAGGCAGGCCGGTGCTCATTGCCGGCGCGAAGCTGGAAAACAATGTCAGCAATGGTAAAGGCATCTTTGTGGTGAAAGGAAACCAAACCACCGTAGAGAACATTGACTTCCGCAACGCCAAAGTGCCTAGCCGCAATGGGGCCGGCATCAGGCAGGAAGGGCTGGACCTGCTGGTACGCTATTGTCGCTTCGCAGGTAATGAAATGGGCATCCTGGCAGGCGGCAGCATACCGGGCTGTACCATTATTATCGAATATTCGGAGTTTCTTAACGGCGGCAGCCCCGCCAATCCCGGATACCAGCATAATATCTACATCAACCACCTGGATACCTTCATCTTCAGATATAATTTCTCCTACGATGCCATCGCCGAGGGTCATGAGCTGAAAAGCCGCGCCGACCATACGTTCATCCTCTACAATCGAATAGCTAATTTTAATTCTGCCGACAGCCGCAATGTGGATATTCCCAATGGAGGCACGGCAGTTTTAATGGGTAATGTAATCGAGCAAGGCCCGAATTCGGTAAATACCAATATGGTCGCCTACGGTCTGGAAGGCTTCACCAATCCCGGCCCGCACAACCTTTTTGTAGTCCATAACACCTTCGTAAACCGCAATGCCAAAGGTGTCTTTGTGCAGCTTGCTGCGCCGGGTACCGATACGCTTTTGGTGAAGAACAACATCTTCGCCGGCCCGAAAACCGGTGGCTTGCTGCTGGGTGCGCCTGCCGTGCTGGACAGCAGCAATAACCTGATCAGCGATGCCCTCACCACGCCTGTTTTTAAGGATTTATCCGGGGGAAACTACCGCACAGCAGCAGGTTCTCCCGCCAACAATGCAGGCATCATGATTGCGCGTATCACCAAGGGACTGCGCCTGGTGCCGGAATGGGAATATGCAGACACCTGCGCCCGCAGCGCCCGAACCATCAACGGCAAGCCCGATGTGGGAGCCTATGAGTTTGTGAATCCTGCCGGCAATGCTGAAACATCGCAGGAAGGTCCCGGTTTCCGCCTCTGGCCCAATCCGTCAAACGGCGAACTATTTCTTACAACGCTTCCGCCCGGAACCGGTAAGCTCAGCATCATCCGCGCCGACGGCAGTATTCTTCTGGATGAAACCATCAACACCGACAACCCGGATTCCCTGCGATTCAGCGGACTGCCTTCCGGCATCTATTTCGTCAGGATTTCGGGTGACTACGGCAACAGTACACAGCGTTTAGTGGTATATTGATGTACATATCTGTCCAAAATAAAATTTAGCGCATTTAGAATTAGAGCAATGCCATCTAATTGTATGACTATACCGAACTTGTGACAACACCGTAAAAATCAATTATGCCGTCCGCCTGCTTGCCCCGTAAGCGAAGCGACAGGGGGAGCTTTGAATGTTTGTTTCCTGTTTTTGCTATGAATATATCCCCGCATCGCTACGCTTGCGCCTGCCCCCCTGGCGCTCATTGCATTCGCTTACGGGGCAGGCGTAAGTGAGCGTAGCGAATGACAGGGGGGCAAGCTGCCCCTCCGGGGCTTAACTACATTCCTGGTACTCCGCGCAAGTTGTTTCCCAACAGATAGAGGTTGACCGTAACCGTTCATTACCCATACCACCAACCACATCCAAACAATGCCGCAAAAGGATCGGCCTCAAATGATGGGAGGCGTTAAACGCCGCAAGAAGCCGCTAAATGCCAAGGAAGCTGCTCTGGAACCAGCACTTACCACATACCACTTATCCCTTACCACTATCCA
>CANHRE010000121.1 GCA_947463095.1 Flavobacteriales bacterium
CGTTGGGGAAATTTACCGGACGTAATATACCTGCATGTTCTAACTCACTTCCCCCCCGCTCGACTTGCGCGGGCGCCTGCCCCGTCTGCGAATGCAATGAGCGACAGGGGGGGCAAGCTGATACGGCTCCACTTCGTTTCGCCTACTCAGTTACCGGTCATCGAGTCCACAATCAGGAAAAGAATGGAATGAAAACAAGAATCATTCTTTTTGCTCCCAAACATTATTTGCCTTCAATACTCTGAAGCCTTCCGGTAGCGACGCGACATTCTTCTGTTTATCCCCGTAAAAAGGCTTTGCAGATGCTGTGTGGCGATATTATCTTTCCGTGCGGTTGAGCGTGAGGCGTTCGCCCAAACTTTTTACAGCATAAGCTTTTATGCCCAGACGAGGAATTTTCATCAGCAGCGTGCAAGGGAGTTTTCAGAAGAATGGAAAGCGCTGTGTGATTACATATGCGCCGACCCGCTGCTGGGTAAATTTTTCGACCCTTTCCTTTTTGAGCGCCTCCCGGCCGTAGATCAACGCGCCGATGAGGTGTATCTGCATGAAGCAGCCCGGTGTGATATTTATCTCGGGTTATTTGGCAAGTCCTATGGCACTGTGCTTCAAGACGGGGTTTCACCGACAGAACAAGAGTTCGACCAGGCTACAGAACACCATAAAACCCGCCTGATTTTCCTGACCAATGACAGTCCGGAGCAACGGGAAGCGCGTCAGAACAAGCTCATTGCCAAGGCTCAGGATGTGGTTGTGCGCAAGAAATTCAACCATATCGAAGAGTTGAAATCTGCTGTTTACGCCTCGCTGGTGCGCTATCTGGAGGAACAGGAAGTGATCAGAACTGGTCCTTTTGATGCCAGCTTTCATCCTAAAGCAAGCCTGGAAGATATTGATACAGAAAAACTTAGGTCATTTGTCAGGCTGGCACAGGTAAAACGGGGTTTCCCGCTGGCTGAAACAGCACCGGCAGCGCATATTCTGACGCATCTGAACCTTTATGAACAGGGCCGGGTTACCAATGCCGCTTTGCTGTTGTTCGGCAAAGCGCCTCAGCGACATTTCATCAACTCTGAAGTGCGCTGTGCTTCCTTTGCGGGATATAAGGTAGAAAAGCCTATCCCCTCTTACAAAGTGTTCAAAGGCACTTTATTCGAGTTGGTAGATCAGGCGCTGGAGTTCGTGTTGAACAAGCTGGATTACCGTATTGAAACCCGGGCAGAACATGTTTCTATCCCCGGTAGCTATGAAATCCCAAAGGATGTGGTGTCTGAAGCCATCGTAAATGCCATTGCGCACCGCGATTACACCAGCAATGCCAGTGTTCAGGTTATGGTATTCAGAGACCGGCTGGAAATTTTAAATCCCGGCGCTCTGCCCATAGGCTGGACCACAGAAAAGCTGAAACAATTACATACCTCTGTGCCGGCTAACCCCCTTTTGGCAGAGCCCCTGTACCTGGCCGGCTACATTGAACGCATGGGCACCGGAACCACCGATATGCTCGAAAAATGCCATGCTGCGGGCCTTCAGGAACCTCAGTTTATTCAAATGGAAGAGTTCCGCACGATCCTTTACAGAGCCGGAAAAAAACAAGTAGGGGAACAAGTAGGGGAACAAGTAGGGGAGCAAGTAAGATCATTGCTGTTGATTGCTGCTCATGAAATGTCTGTTATGGAACTTATGGAGGCACTGCAATTAAAAGGACGAAGAAATTTCCTGCAGCATTACCTGCATCCAGCCATTAATGCATCCTTGATGGAGCGGACACAACCCGATGCTCCCAAAAGCCCTACTCAAAAATACCGCCTTACACCCAAGGGTCTTGCCCTGAAGGTGCTGCTGCTGAAGCAATCCTGAGTTTTCCGGCTTGCCTGCCATCCCGCGTGAAGGATAGCAGCGGAAAACCCGCAGCGCAGCGAGGATTTGCAGCGGATAGCCTGACCCCGCCTGTAGGGACGGGCCGTTGCCCGACCGTGCGGGCGGGGGCACGCACAAAAAAGTGTGCTTGCTTAGTATTCGGCGTAGCCCAGGGCGGTGCCGATGAGGGTGGTGGTGCTGGCCTTGTGTACTTTTACGCGTACCAGGTCGCCGGGCTTGTAGTGCTCTTTGGGGAAGATGGTCACCACGTGCTGGTCGTTCTTGCCCATCCAGTCGTGCTCGCTGCGCTTGGAACGGCCTTCTACCAATACCACCACTTCCCTGCCGATGTATTCCTGATTTTTTTCGTTGCTGATGCGGTTTTGCAGGGCGATGATTTCCTGCAGGCGGCGCAGCTTTACGTCTTCGGGTACATCATCGGGATACTTGCGGGCCGCCAGGGTTCCGGGGCGCTCGCTGTATTTGTACATGTACGAGAAGTCGAAGCGGGACCATTCCATGAGGCTGAGGGTGTCCCGGTGCTCTTCTTCGGTTTCGCTGCAGAAGCCGGTGATGATGTCGCAGGAGATGCCGCAGTCGGGCAAGATGTTGCGGATCATGCGCACCTTGTCCATATACCATTCGCGGGTATAGTTGCGGTTCATCAGGTCCAGCACCCTGCTGTTGCCGCTCTGCGCTGGCAGGTGGATGTAGTTGCACACGTTGGGATAGGCGGCCATCACGCGCACCACTTTCTCGGTGATGTCTTTGGGATGGCTGGTGCTATAGCGGATGCGCATGTCGGGCACGGCGCGGGCGGTCATTTCGAGCAGGTCTGCGAAGTCCACGGAGCTGGCCTGTTCTTCGGGGGTGAGCTGCCTGAATTCTTTCTTCGGACCGCCGCCGAACCAGAGGTAGCTGTCTACATTCTGTCCGAGCAGGGTGATTTCCCGGAAGCCCTGGTTGCGGAGCTGCACGGCTTCATCCACGATGGATTCGGGGGCGCGGCTGCGCTCGCGGCCTCGGGTGAAAGGCACCACGCAGAAGGAGCACATGTTGTCGCAGCCCCTCATGATGCTGATGAAGGCGCTCACGCCATTGCTGTTCAGGCGCGTGGGGGCGATGTCGGCATAGGTTTCTTCGAGGCTCAGCAGTACGTTGATGCTGCGCTTGCCGTCTTCCACCTCAGCGATGAGCTGGGGCAGCTCGCGGTAGGCGTCGGGACCGGCCACTACGTCCACCAGCTTTTCTTCGTCGAGGAGCTTTTCTTTCAGGCGTTCGGCCATGCAGCCCAGCACGCCGATGATCAGGTCGCCGTTTTTTTTCTTGTTGCCACGCAGGTGCTTGAGGCGCTCACGGATGCGCTGTTCGGCGTTGTCGCGGATGGCGCAGGTGTTGAGCAGTATGACATCCGCTTCTGTTTCTTCGGAAGTAGCGCTGAAGCCCTGTTCCTGCAG
>CANHRE010000122.1 GCA_947463095.1 Flavobacteriales bacterium
ATTTCTCTACAAAAACGAATGGCATGGAAAAACTGCAGCCAAGGGAAGAAAGAATAAATATTATATAAGTCATTCAAAGGGGATAAATTCTTTCATTCGGGATGACAATGAACTTTGGTTTTATCGAGGTAAAACCTTACTAAATCATACAGTAATGCATCATGGTTATGAGGACATGGTATGGTTTGACGATTCCCTAATTGTGGTTCGCCGTAAAGAGCAACTGAACTTCATGAACATCAGAAGCGGTGAACTTCAAACCACATCAAGCATAGAGCCATTGAAGCTGGGAGAAGCCGTCACAGTATATCCTTTAGGTCATGTAAAGTATTTAATAGGAACCTATAACTACGGTATTGCTGCATTAAATTTAATTCCTGTTTATGCACTCACAGGTCCTATATCGAGTCTTCATAAGAACCTGTACATATATTCATATGTAGTTATGAAGGACTCCATTTACCTAAGCTCATACCAAGGTTTAATAGAATTATCAGAACACGCTGGAAGGAGTAAATTCCTGCAGCAATCAAGTGTAAGCAGCAGCAGCCTGTTTTTAGATCACCTATCAAGAATTTGGTCCTGCCAAGATAAAATCATCGGGTATTATGATTGGAATAAAAAGCGCTTTCATGGGATTGCGCATATAAACGACATACCAGAGCTTTTTTTTGAGCTGAACAACAGGATTTATTTCTGCTACCGAGAAGTGATATATGAGCTGCTTCCAGAAGAACACCGGTATGTTGAGCGCGTTCGGCGCATCGATGCGGGTAGGTTTTATGGATTCAGGAAAACAGCTTCGCAGAATTTCCTGCTGAGCGAAAATGGCATTTTCGCGGTAGATGAATCCTTGAACATCCTGCGGCACAGTCAAGCCGGACTGATTGTGCGGGACTTGATAGAAACGCCTCAGGGAACTTATCTGGCAACTTATGGAAACGGCTTGCAAAGGATAGACGCCAGCGGGAAATGTACCCGCATTTTTCAGGATCGCTTCGACTGGAGCAGCACTGCCGTAAGTCTTCGTTTAGACCGAAAAAACAACCGGCTCTGGCTGGTATGCAATAAGGGTATTTTCCTGCTGGACCTCCATACTCAGGGCCTACCCCTGCCGCTGTACACACTGCTGGCCTGCCAGGTTGAACTTCCCTGCACGGAGTTAAACGGTGGAGATTATATCAGCCGGCCGGAAGAAGACTTTTATTATTTCCCTTCAAACGACGGCTTGATTAAGATACCCATAAACTGGTTACCGAGGAAAATACCTGCTTCGGTAATGCTGAAATCCATTCAATCGGATGGAATACCGCTGCCTGCATCAAACCCCATCTATCTAAAAGCTACCCACCACAACCTGATACTCAAGTTCCTCTACCCTTTTTCATTTCATGAGGAAAGCCAAGAACAGGAATACCGGCTTATGCCCCTGTATATAAAGTGGCGGCCCATTCCTGAAAACAGGCAGTTGTTGATTTCAAGGCTACCACCCGGCACCTATACCTTATGGGTCCGCAACGCCCTCGGCATGCGGCAAATCACCACCATCGTGGTAGCGCCGTTCTGGTACCAAAAACCCGCATTCTACTTCGTCATAGTGCTGGGCCTCATCCTGATGTTTGTGCTGCTCATTTTCCTGCGAACACGCACCCTGAGAAAAAGAAGTAAAAAGCTTCAACTGGCAGTTCAGGAAAAAACCGGCGAACTGAATGAAAATATCAAAGCCCTGGAAGAATCACAAAACCGCTTGAAGGAAGAAACCGCACTGAGGGAAAATATGAACTCGGTGTTGATTCATGACATACGCAGCCCCCTGCTGTTTTTAACACAATCCAGCTATGCTCTGAACAATACACTTAAAATCAAGCATCCGAACCTGGTTATTCCTGCCCATGTGTTGGCGGGAACCGTTAAAGACCTTTACCTGATTTCCAGCGATTATATCACTTGGTTAAAAAACAGGAAATCTGGCAATGAGTTACAGGCAAGCCCTGTAAACATCTACGAAATCATCCAGCAGGTGGTCCGATTTTACGAGCCCATCTGTTCCTCAAACAACAATCAACTTGACTTCGATAGTTCTGAAGAATATCGAATACGTATTTTTAATACAGAACCCCAGTTGCTGTCCTGTATATTCAGGAACCTCATTGACAACAGCAACAAATACACGGAACAGGGTAACATAAGCGTTTCACTGCTTTATAAAGAAAATATCGCGGAGATCACAATTACGGACAATGGCAAAGGGCTTCCCGCCGGCGTGTTAACCACCTATGCGAAAAGGAGTATGGGAAATCCAAATCTGTGGACCTTGCGGCCGGTAGATGCCGAAGAAATAGGCATCAACATGATTTTGCAATTCAGCCGCATGCTGGGTGGGGTAATTACCTATGAACGACTGCCGGGAAACATCAGCTTGTTTCGCCTCAGCCTTACCGAGTTAAAAGAAACTGCTCCTGCCAATCAGCCATCGTTGAAGTCAATACCATGAGCATAGGCCAGCTTCAAAATCCCACTGTAGTTTTCCACGTTCAGCTTTTCATAAATCCGGTTTTTATAGGTTGATACCGTTGAGGGCTTGAGCCCAAATGCCGTGCATATTTCAGCATTAGATTTACCGTGTACCATGGCCATGGCCACATGAAACTCTTGCGCTGAAAGCCGGCTGAAGGGACTCTCCTGCTCGACCTGCTCAGGGGGAGTCCAGCCTGTTCTTCCATCCATCACCCGCTTCAGGGCATCGCGCAAGTATTCTATTCCATCGTTCTTGCAGATATATGCCTGTACCAAGGATTGGCCAAGCTGCGAATCGAACAACTCCTTGGGATACATAGAGAATACAATAACCGGAACCCTGCTGGCAAATTGCCTGATGGTCGCAACCGATTCACCCGGATTCTGCCCTGGAACCTTCACGTCGGAAATCAATACCTGAATATGGTGCCGCCTGAGGATACGGTCGGCCTCCAGAAAGGTTTCTGCATCGTAAACCTTGCTGGCCGGCCACTCCTGCCGAATCATCTGCCTCACCCCAAAACGCACAATCTCGTGGTCATCCAACAACAAAAAGTGTCGGTAATCATCCTTCAAATTGTTTTGAATTGGGGCACTCATCAGCGTTAATCCGGATAATCCTTTAAAAAAGATTATGCCC
>CANHRE010000123.1 GCA_947463095.1 Flavobacteriales bacterium
AGCCTTATTGCCTCGATTCATTTTCTGATGAGATGAATGGAGCCATTGAGAAATGCACGTTCACCCTGGTCTGAAATCACTTCTAATACCACAATGTAAACGGCATCAGGTAATTTTTGTCCATTGAAGTCCATCCCGGAAAACGGGTGTCTTTCGTTTCCCTGATAAACCAATTGTCCCCAGCGGTTATATATATTCATGGTAAATGCGCTGATGGCCGTACCTTCAGGTTTAAAATGCTCGTTCAGCGCATCGTTCCCCGGAGTAAAAGCATTGGGCAGGAATACGCGAAAGAGCCTAAATACTTTAACGTTTAGGGCAGCGGTAGCCCAACAACCTTCGGCATTGAAAGCGCTGAGTAAAACACGGTACAGGCCGGTATCTCCGGCAACAAAGCGCAGGTTGATTGCCACTCCGGAGTCTTTTCCGTTGATGTGCCATTGGAAGCGATTGGCACCGCTGCTCCGGTTGCTGAACAGGAACTCCGGGTCTTCGATAAAGGTGCGGGTTCTGTTGGCGGAGAACGCGGCCACAGGCGCAGGATATACCAGTACATTGCTGTGCAGGCTG
This sequence comes from Flavobacteriales bacterium, assembly GCA_947463095.1. Classification (GTDB taxonomy): domain Bacteria; phylum Bacteroidota; class Bacteroidia; order NS11-12g; family UBA955; genus REEB481. The sequence continues at coordinate 571 of CANHRE010000123.1, forward strand.
TCGCAGACTGCGTTGCAGGTTCTGGTAATCTGGTGTTTCGAATTTCCTGACCTCTTTGTACTTGCAATAGCCCTCATAGTCCTGGTTTTTGCTATTATGCTGATCATAAAAAATCGTAGAATTGAGATTATTACTACCAAAGTTAAACTTTGTCCATTGAATTAAGTCCAACAAAGTGCATAAATCCCTGAAAATAGGGATGTCGTATCCTTGAAAATAGGGAACTGTGGCTTCTATGGGCCATGATTTTCGTGTATGTACGTCAGGTATTCAGGTAAGCTGTATGAATTACGCATCATGGACAACAAATTCATAGTCATGATACGTTGATGTATGCTTTTTGAGGTACTTTTCCTCTGGCGTAGGATGCTGCGTTTGTTTCGTTCTATAGGGATTTGCCTTAAATGCCGGCTGATGCATCCGAGGGGACCAACCCATTACAACCGGAGTGTGACGAATGAACATTACCGGAATTTCCGGCTAAGGAATGAAGCGATTAGTCTATCTTTTTAAATGGCACCCAAACGACAAGAAAAATGTCATTTTCACTGTGTAGTACAAGCGGAATATCTTGCGTCCTTTTGCTTAGCTCCGACTGCATTCGGTTGATTGTCGTGCTTTTTGTCCGGAAAAGGCACGAACCAGGCTTTGCGCACATAGGAAATTCCCGCCGGTGCTTCCTTTCTTTGCTTTGTGAACCCTTAACTTCGCGCCCTGTATGGATTACCGCATCGAACACGATACCATGGGCGAGGTGAAGGTGCCCGCCGACAAATACTGGGGCGCGCAAACCGAGCGCAGCCGCAACAACTTCAAAATTGGCCCTGAGGGCTCCATGCCTTTTGAAATCATCCGCGCCTTCGGCATCCTGAAGAAATGTGCCGCACAGGCGAATTTCCAACTCGGTGTGCTCAGTGAGGAAAAGTGTCAGCTTATATCCAAAGTTTGCGATGAAATCATAGCGGGTAAGCTGAATGACCAGTTCCCCCTGGTGATCTGGCAAACCGGCAGCGGTACCCAGAGCAACATGAACGTGAACGAGGTGATTGCCAACCGTGCCCACGTGCTTGCCGGAGGAAAACTCAGCGACACCCAAAAGGTACTTCACCCCAATGATGATGTAAATAAGAGTCAAAGCTCTAACGATACCTTTCCCACGGCCATGAGCATTGCCGTGTACATGCAGGTAATCGAATATACCCTGCCCGGACTTCAGGCCCTGAAAACCACACTCAAGCACAAGGCCCGCGATTTCCGGGATATTGTAAAGATTGGCCGCACCCACTTCATGGATGCCACCCCGCTCACGCTGGGTCAGGAATTCAGCGGCTATGTGATGCAACTGAAAAATGGCATTGATGCCATCAACCGCGCCCTGGTTCCCGCCGCCGAACTGGCGCTGGGTGGCACGGCTGTAGGTACCGGACTCAACGCCCCCAGAGGTTATGCTAATCTTGTTGCAGCGTTGATTGCCGATGAAACTGAGATGCCCTTTGTTACCGCGCCCAACAAGTTTGAAGCCCTGGCTGCCCACGATGCCATGGTGGAACTGCACGGAGCCATCAAGCGCGCCGCGGTAAGCTGCTTCAAGATTGCCAACGACATCCGCATGCTCAGCTCCGGACCGCGCAGCGGCATTGGTGAAATCATCATCCCGGAAAATGAGCCCGGTTCTTCCATCATGCCCGGTAAGGTGAACCCCACACAGCCCGAAGCGCTGACTATGGTGTGCGCCCAGATTCTCGGCAACGATGTGGCGGTTTCCTTCGCCGGAACCCAGGGCCACTTCGAACTGAACGTATTCAAGCCGGTAATTGCCGCCAACCTGCTGCAAAGCGCACGTTTGCTCGGACAGGCCTGCCTGAGTTTCAACGAGAACTGCGCGGTAGGCATTGAAGCCAACCACAGCCAGATCAACAAGCTGGTGGAACAGAGCCTCATGCTGGTTACGGCCCTCAATACCCATATTGGCTACGAGAACGCCGCCAAAATTGCCAAGAAGGCGCACAAAGAAGACAAGAGCCTGCGCGAAGCTGCCCTGGAACTCGGCCTGCTCACCAACGAGCAGTTCGATCAGTGGGTGCGTCCTGAAAAGATGGTCGGCGATCCGGAAGAAACGGTACCGCTCTCATCCGAGGAACGCGCCGAACGCGGCCTCGAACCAATGGATGAAGAAGATTGATGGCCCACGGTTACTGAGTTACCGCTCCCGGTCACTGAGTCTGCGACCGGGAGCTAGGCCTCGCGGTAGCCGCCGTTAGTAATAGATATAAATACGAATCCCTAAAGGCGGCATATCGAAGTGAGCGGGATGCTCTCTGTTTGGGTAATTCGTGACCGGCACTTCGATACGCCTCCGCTGCGCATAGTCTACTCAGTGACCGGCCGCCCGCGGTCACTGAGTCTGCGACCGGGAGCTAGGCCTCGCGGTAGCCGCAAGGCGGGATTTATGAACTAATACGGAATCCATAAGGCCTCTTCTAATTCCTAAAATTTTAAATGTATGACTATCAAGA